>CAZAAF010000140.1:0-3875 GCA_964482575.1 uncultured Verrucomicrobiota bacterium
TGTTCAGCCCATGGCCGGACGCCTTCGTCCCCGCCATCATTTCGAATCCCGAAGTGCCCAGGATGAACGACGAATCCCGATTCACCAGTCTCGTATTCCGCACGGCCCTTCGCCCCTTACTTGGCCGCCAACGCCTGGAGCGCCTCCGCCTCGGTTGGGTGGATGGTGAACACCTTGTCCAGCCGCGCCACGGTGAAAACACTCTGTACCGGCTTGCTCAGGTGCGCCAGGCGCAATTGCCCGCCGTGGGGCCGCAACTGCTGGAACGCGCCGATCAGCGACGCCAGCCCCGAGCTGTCGATGTAGCTGACCGCCTGGAAGTTCAGCAGGATGCTCGTGTGGTTGCCCTTGATCAATTCCGTGAGCTTCGCCAGCAGCTCGGGCGAGTGATACAGGTCCACCTCGCCGCTGACATCCACCACCGTCACTTTGTCTGCTGTGCGCACGCCAATCGTCATAAAAGGAATACTCCTTCCAATACCGGTCAGTTCATCCTTGCCATATTCTCCCGCCGTTGGCAACGGCGATTTCCATGCAGGTGGGTGGGAAAACCTGCCCCGCGCGGGACCGCCCCCGTTTCTCCCGTGGCCACCGCTCCATCGTGGGCAGGGCCGCCGTGAAGGACGCGAATGAACGCGGGAGCGGATGAGAATCATCTGTCAGACAGCCTGGGAATCACCGCGACTCGAAGGATGTTTGTCCATGGCCGGGTGTTGATCCCGGGCCTTTCCAACAACCTCAAATTCATCACTGACACCGGCCCGAGACTGTGCGAAGATGCACCCTGCACATGGGAAACGAGCCGTCCAAGGTGAAGAACTGGCGGGTATTGCTGGTAAATCCCGTACTGCCGCCCTCTTTCTGGAGTTTCACCGAAACCAACCGCCTGCTGGGCACCAAGGCGTTGATGCCGCCACTGGGGTTGATCACCGTGGCGGCTTTGCTGCCCAGGTCCTGGTCGTTCCGGCTCGTGGATCTCAACGTGCGCCCCCTGGAGGAGAGCGACTGGCAATGGGCGGAATGGGTGATGATTGGCGGCATGATGGCCCAGCACAGCGGCGTCCTGGACCTGATTTCGGAGGCCAGACGCCGCAACAAACCCTCCGTGGTCGGCGGACCCTATGCCACCTCGTTCCCGGATGAGGTGCTTGCCGCCGGGTGTGACTTCCTTGTGAAGGGCGAGGGCGAGAACACCCTCCCGTTGTTTCTCGCTGCGTTGGAGTCAGGCCAGACGCGCGGCGTATTTGAAAATTCCCTGAAGCCTGAGATGACAGCGTCCCCCGTCCCTCGATTCGACCTGCTCGACCTCAACGCTTACAGCAGCTTTTCCATCCAGACGTCGCGCGGCTGCCCCTTTGAGTGCGAGTTTTGCCACATCATCGTTCTTCATGGTCGCAAACCCCGTTACAAGGAGCCCGGACAAATTCTGGCGGAACTGGAGGCCATCCTCCAGTTGGGCTGGCGGGGCGAGATATTCATTGCGGACGACAACTTTATCGGCAACAAGTCTCGCGCCAAAGCCATCCTCGAGAGGCTCATTCCTTGGAACCGAAGCCGCGGCGAACCCTTCGGCTTTATCGCCCAAACCTCGGTCAATCTCGGCCAGGACAAGGAGTTGATTGACCTGATGACCGCCGCCAACTTCGGCCGCGTTATCATTGGCATCGAATCGCCGGATACGGATGTCTTGGACCGCGCACAGAAACAACAGAACATCCAGCATCCCCTCAGGGAGTCGCTGCACAACATCAACCGCAACGGTCTCGAAGTCATCGGTAGCTTCATCATTGGCTTCGACGGCGAGAAAAGCGGAGCCGGTGAGCGGATCGTGGCTCTCGTAGAAGACACCGCCATCCCGGTGGTCATGATCAACATCTTGCAGGCGACTCCATTTACCTCGCTCTGGGAACGGCTCCAACGTGAACACCGGTTGCGCGACGTTCCGGACGGGGATGCCATCGCCGGTGCGATGAACTTCATCCCCACCCGTCCTGAGGCGGAAATTCTGGCCGAGTATGTCGCCGCATGGGACCAGCTCTACGAACCCGCGCGGTTCTACGATCGTGCCCATCGTTACATCCTCGAAAGGCGTCCCACCCGGCGCGCGCTCGGCATCGAAGAACCGGTGGACACCGTTGTCCCGATTCCGCCGATCCGGCGCAAGACCGGTCGCGCGACTGTGGAGGCGGCGTGGCTCTGGTTGCGCGCCGTGGTTTCCCGGCATCCGTTCAGCCTGTGGCGTCTTGTCTTCGACACGTGGCGGCGCAATCCCAGCCGTATCTGGCAGTTCATCGTTCTCTGCACGGTGGGCGAGAACATGTTCGGTGCGCGCGATCACATCAGCCATGCGTTCCAGCCAATCTTCAAGGCGGGCGGGTGGGCCTTGGGGCACAAGCCACAACCCGGATCGGAACTTCAGGCCTGTGTTGCCGGCCCGCTGGCATCCGACGCGGAGAAACTGCCGTCCGGGCCGGTTCTTGAGGATGGTTGAGAGACAGCGGCTCGAACAGGTTGTGCTGCTGACGTGCCCCTTGGATTGACCCGTCTCCGCCGGCCTCCCCCGGATTCGAGCTTTGTTTTCTGCGCATGCCGACGCGTCACCGCCATCAATGGACGCGAAGGGGGATGCCCCCGGGTGGGCGGCGCGCCGGGACAAATCACTTGTAGCGGCGGGTTGGCGGCAGGTATAAGTTTCCCCCATGACCCAGACGAGAAAAGCGTTTCAAGGCCGCGGCATCATGCACGTGTCGCTGGTGGTCAGCGACATCCGGCGGGCACGGGCCTTTTACGAGGGCGTGCTCGGTTTTGTGCCGATCAAGCGGCCCGCGGATTTGAGCTTTCCCGGGGCGTGGTACTTCCTCGGGTCGCAGGAGTTGCACCTGATCGAGGCGCGGGACACGAACATCAATCCGCTGCAGCATGTGGCCATCGAGGTCACGGATGTCCGCGCCGCCAAGGCGGCCTTGCAGGCGCGCAAGATTCAATGCGTGGCGGAGCTGAAGGCCGGCGCGGGCGGGGTGCACTCCATCTATTGTTATGATCCGGACGGCAACCGGATTGAATTGTGTGAGCCGGTCGGTTTCGGCGGCACGGTGGGCCGCAGCGATCGCTAAGGAGGCATGGAACAACTCGGTCTTATTGCAGGCAGCGGGGTTTATCCGCTGTTGCTGGCGCGCGCGGCGCGGGCCCGCGGGGTCCGGCAGGTGGTGGTCGTGGCGTTTGAAAACGAGACCTCGCCGGACATCACGTCGGTGGCCGACCACGTCGAATGGATCAAGATCGGCCAGCTCGGCCGGCTCATCGGCACGTTCACCCGGCGCGGCGTCACGGACGCGATCATGGCCGGGCAGGTGGCGCCCAAAAACCTCTTTCGCGACATCCGGCCCGACCTGCGGTTGGTGGCGATGCTGGCGCGGCTCAAGGAGCGCAACGCGGAGACCCTCTTTGGCGCCATCGCCGCGGAGTTGGAGAAGGATGGCGTGACGCTGCAGCCGGCGACGACGTTCATGGAGGAGTACCTTGCGCCCGCCGGGCCGGTCACGAAGCGCAAACCGTCCCGCGAGCAGGAGGAGGATATCGCGTTCGGCCTGAAGATTGCCAAGGGCGTGAGCGCCTTCGACATCGGCCAGACCGTGGTGGTGAAGAACGGCACCGTCCTCGCCGTCGAGGGATTCGAAGGTACGGACGAGTGCATCCGCCGCGGCGGCGCGCTCGCGGGCGAGTCGGGCGGCGCGGTCGTGGTGAAGGTCACCAAGCCCGGCCAGGACATGCGCTTCGACGTGCCTGTTATTGGGATAACGACTGTGGCAATAGCCCAAAAGGCCGGCATTTCCGCGTTTGCCTTAGAAGCCGGCAAAACCCTCCTTCTAGAACGG
>CAZAAF010000140.1:3885-8945 GCA_964482575.1 uncultured Verrucomicrobiota bacterium
GCCCGGCCAGGACATGCGCTTCGACGTGCCGGTCATCGGCACGCGCACCATCGAGAGCTGCGCCGCGGGCCGCATCGCCGTCCTCGCCGTCGAGGCGGGCGTCACGCTGGTGCTGGACAAGGACGCGGTGCAGGCCGCAGCGGACCAGGCGAAACTGGTCATTTGCGGCGCGGCGATCAAGTGAGGGCACGAAAGCTCGGCTAACGACATGTCTTCCAGAATCAAAGTCGGCGTCATCGGCACGGGCCATCTCGGCCAGCATCACGTGCGCATTTATTCCGAACTGCCCGAGGCGGAACTGGTGGGCGTGTTCGACACGCACCGGGCTGCCGCCGAGCGCGCCGTGGCCAAGACCGGCACACGCGTGTTCGACAGCACCGAGGCGCTGGCGGACGCGTGCGATGCGTTGAGCATCGTCACGCCGACCAAATACCATTTTGAAGTGGCCGGCGCGTTGCTCGGGCGCGGCAAGCATCTGCTGGTCGAAAAGCCGATCACCGACAACGGCGCGCAGGCCGAGCAACTGGTGCGGCTGGCGCAGGCGCGCGGGCTGGTGCTGCAGGTCGGCCACGTGGAGCGGTTCAACCCGGTGTTGAAGTACCTGAAACAGGTGGCCGCCGAACCGCGCTTCATCGAGGTGCACCGGCTCTCGCCGCACCCGGGCCGCTCGACGGATATCGGCGTCGTGCTCGACCTGATGATCCACGACCTCGACGTCATCCTGCACCTGGTGAAATCGCCGCTGGTCTCCGTGGACGCCGTCGGCGTGTCGGTGCTCTCCGCCAGCGAGGACATCGCCAACGCGCGGCTGCGGTTTACCAACGGCTGCGTCGCCAATCTCACCTGCTCGCGCGTGAGCGCCGAGCGGATGCGGAAAATCCGGCTTTTCACCAGCACCAGCTACCTGTCGCTCGATTACATGCGGCAGGAGGGGCAGGTCTATCGCATCGCGCGCGCGGACGAGGACGTGCGCGAGAGCGGCCTGCTGGCGAAACTGCTCGCCACCGCCGGCGCGGCGGCCACGATCGTCTCGCAGTTTGCCGGCAAGACCATCATCCGCGAGCCGGTGCCGATCGAAAAGGGCGAGCCGTTGAAACTGGAACTGGCGTCGTTCATCGCCGCGGTGCGCGACCATCGCGCGCCGGAGGTCAGCGGCGAACAGGCCAAGCGCGCGCTCGATGTGGCGCTCGCCATCACCGAGCAAATCCGTTCCGGACGATGAGCGCAGGAGGCGAAACACCGGACTCCCGGCGCGACGCGCCGGTGATCATGCTGGTCGCCGGCGAAATCAGCGGCGACAACCACACGGCGCGGGTGGCGGCGGAGATTTTGCGGCAGCGCCCCGGCGCGAAACTGTTTGGCGCGGGCGGGCCGGCGATGCAGGCGGTCGGCGTCGAACTGCTGCTGGACCTGACCGAGCACGCGGTGGTCGGCCTGACCGATGTGCTGGCGAACTACGCCAAGTTCCGCCGGCTCTTCTGGCAACTGGTGCGCGCGGCGGAAGAACGCAAACCCGACGCGGTCATCCTCACCGACTATCCCGGCTTCAACCTGCGCTTCGCGAAACAGATGAAGGCGCGCGGCATCCCCGTCTTCTACTACATCAGCCCGCAGGTCTGGGCGTGGGGCCGCGGCCGCGTGAAGGAGATCCCGAAGCTGGTGGACTTGATGATGGTGGTGTTCCCGTTCGAGAAGGAGTTTTATCGGGAGCATGCGCCGTCGCTGCCCGTGGAGTTTGTGGGTCACCCGGTGGTGGAACAACTCGGCCGTGCGCGGCGCGACCTCCGGCGCGAGGAGAACCTCGTGGCGCTGTTGCCGGGCAGCCGCGAGGCGGAGGTGGAACGCATCCTGCCGCCGATGCTCGGCGCGGCCCGGTTGCTCCGGCGCGACCGGCCGGCGTTGCGGTTTGAAATGGCCGCGGCCTCGGAGAAGATTGCGGCGCTGGCGCGGACGCTGGCGCACGGCGAGCCGGTGGAGATCCGTGTTGGTGGCGCGCGGGAGTTGATGCAGCGTGCGGCGGCCGGCATGGTGGCCAGCGGCACCGCCACGCTCGAGTGCGCGTTTTTTGGTTTGCCTTATGTGCTGGTTTATCGCGTAAGCTGGCTGACATATACCGTGGCGCGTTGTCTGGTCACGGTGCGGCATCTGGGCATCGTGAACGTCCTGGCGGATCGCGAGATCATCCCGGAGTTCATCCAGCAACGGGCGCAGCCGGGATTGCTGGCGGCCGCGGTGGCAGGGTTGCTGGACGACCGCGCGCGGCGCGAGCGGATGCAGCGGGAGCTGGCCGGGGCGATGGCCTCGCTGGAAGGCGACCGCGCCGCCGAACGGGCGGCGACCGTGGCGCTGGCGGCATTGGACAAGGTGAATGCCGGGGGTCGCGGAACCCCGGTGCAGGCGCGGTAGAGAGCGGGAGAGATTTATGAGCAGTGTCTTGGCAATCGAGAGGACAGGACTCGATGGGAGCCGTCACACGTCGTTGTGGCAGCTCCTGGCCACGCTGTTGGCGTTGTGGCTGCCGACGGGATTGCTGTGGGGATTGCTCTGGGCCTGCCAGGGGCCGGGCGGTGGCCTCTGGAGCAACGACATCATGGATACCGGCCTGGGATCCGAACCGCGGGGCGAACTGACCGTGGTGCTGACGGTGCCCACCGCCAGCCTGTTTGAACTCAGCGTGCTCTGGTGGGGATGGAGGGTGATCGTCAACGAATACCGCCGTCACAACAGCCGTCATCGCCGCCGCCGCCGGAAGTTCATGGACAAGTTGATGCAGCGCGCGGTGACGGCGTTCATTGTGATCAGCCTGTTCGCCACCATTCCCGCCTTTGCCTGGAGCATGTTGCGGTTTTATCAGTCGTGCGTGCCGACCGGCCGGATGCACACCATCCCCATGTGAGGAAAGCCGGGCGGCGGGCTCGTCCCGCGGCTAGTACGTCCGCTTCAGCAGGTAATCCGCCAGTGCGCGTAGCGCTTCGCCCTTCTTCCCGAACCGCTCGATGGCTTTCAACGTGGACGCCGTCCAGCGGGCGGCTTCCGCGCGGGATTTTTCCAGGCCCAACAGCGACGGGTAAGTGGCCTTGTTCGCCTTCGCATCCTTGCCGGCGGTCTTGCCGAGCTGTTCCGTGGTGGCCGTGCAGTCGAGGATGTCGTCGATGATTTGGAACGCCACGCCGAGCCCGTGGCCGTAGGTGGTGACCGCCTTGAGCGCCGCGGGTGTGGCGTTGCCGGCCATCGCGCCGAGCCGGACGCAGCAGCGGATCAGCGCCGCCGTCTTGCGTTCATGGATGTACCGGAGATTATCGAGGCTCACCTTCCGGTTCTCGCCTTCGAGGTCCTCCACCTGACCCGCGATCAGTTCGAGGCTGCCGCCGGCGCGCGCCAGCTCCAGCACGAACTTCGCGGTCGGGTAGCGCGGCTGCGGCTTGGACTGCGCGATGACCTCGAACGCCTGCGTCAACAGACCATCGCCCGCGAGGATGGCGATGCCTTCGCCGAACACCTTGTGCGAGGTCGGTTTGCCGCGGCGGAAATCGTCGTTGTCCATCGCCGGCAGGTCGTCGTGGATCAGCGAGTAAGTGTGGACCATCTCGACGGCGCAGGCGGCGGGCAGGGCGTTCTGGATCCGGCCCCCGACCGCCTCGCACGCGGCGAGGACGAGGATGGGCCGCAGCCGCTTGCCGCCGGCCTTGAGGGAGTAGCGCATCGCCTCGTGGATGGTGGCGGGGCGCGTCTGTTCCGTCGGCAGCGCGCGGTCCAGTGCGGCGTCCACGAGCTGCAGGCGTTCGTTCAAATAGCTTTTCAGTTCCATGCTGATTCCTGAATTCAGTTTTTTCCGGGGCGCGCTGTGTGTATCGTAGCTTCATGCAGTGGTGCAAGCAGAAGTTTCCGTCGCTGGCGGTCTTGCTCGTCGGCGCGGCGATCCTCGCCGCGTCGCTGGCGTACTCGCCGGCCGACGATGGTTGGGGCGGTGGCGGCTGCTGGCGGCTGCCACCGTGCTCGTTCAAGACGATCACCGGCTGGGTGCTGGGCCGTCCGTTGCCGTGTTTCACGTGCGGGTTCACCCATGCGTTCGCCTACGCCGCGCGCGGGCGGCTGGCCGACGCGTTTCGCGAACAGCCGGCCGGCACGGTGGCGTTTTTTGCGATGCTGGCGATGATGGCCGGCGCGGGCTGGACGCTGGCCACCGGCTCGCCGCCGGTGCGGTGGTCGCGGTGGCAGAAAATCGCGCTCGGCATCGCCGGCGGGGTGGTGCTGGTGGGCGCGTGGGGGTGGAAGCTCTGGGAGGCGTTTCACGCCGGCGGATAGGGACAAAAACTTTTATTGATTCCGTGCCGCCGGTCGTTATCCTCGCGCGGCATGAATCCAGAAGAACTTCGCCCGTTTGTCGCCGCCAAACTCGCCGCCGCCAAGGCCACCGTGCCCAAGCTCACCGCCACCGTCGGGTTCGACGGGTTCGTGGATGAAATCATCCGCGTGGTGGACAAGCGCGCGTCGCTGAACAAATACACCTTTGTGCCGACGATGACCAAGCTGGCCGAGAAGGTCGCCGGCGCGGCGGGCAAGAGCACCAACATGCAGCTCGTGGTGCAGCGGATGAAGCTCGGCGGCAACGGCCCCATCATGGCCAACGCCCTGGCGGGCATGGGCCTGAAGGTTACCTACATCGGCAACCTCGGCTACCCGAACCTCCACTCCGTTTTTGAGCCGATGGCGAAACAGGCGAAGGTCATCAGCATCGCCGACCCCGGCCACACCGACGCGCTCGAGTTCGAGGACGGCAAGATCATGCTCGGCAAGCACGAGACGCTCGGCGATGTGAACTGGGCGAACATCGTCAAGCGCGTGGGCCTGCCCACGCTGAAGAAGTTACTGACCGGGAGCGCCTTCGTGGCCTACGTCAACTGGACCATGCTCCCGCACATGAGCGACATCTGGAAGCAGATCCTGTCCAAGGCGCTGCCGAAGGCCGAGCCGAAACACAAGCCGGTCGTGTTCTTCGACCTGGCCGCCCCGGAGAAGCGCACCGCGGAGATGCTCGTCCGTAAGATCAACGCCTCCGG
>CAZAAF010000140.1:8955-9527 GCA_964482575.1 uncultured Verrucomicrobiota bacterium
CCGCGGACATCCGCGAGGCGCTCAAGTTGATCGAGCAGTTCGGCCGGTTCTACCGCGTCATCCTCGGCCTGAACCAGAAGGAGGCGCACGAAATCGGCGAGGTGCTCGGGCTCGGCGCTGCCGACGAATCGAAGGACGCGATCCGGGAGCTGGCGGCGAAGATTTTTGCGGCGCTCAAGATCGAGCGGTTGGTGGTGCACCCGACGGCCTACGCCGTGGCGGTGGATGCGAAGGGCTCGGCGGTGGTGGACGGCCCGTTCTGCGAGAAGCCGTTGATCACGACCGGCGCAGGCGACCACTTCAACGCGGGCTTCTGCCTCGGCAACCTGCTCGGTTTCGACAAGGAGATGTCGCTGCTGGTGGGCGTGTCCACGAGCGGCTTCTACGTCCGCACCGGCAAGAGCCCGTCCGTGGCCGACCTCGTCAAGTTCATGCGCAACTGGCCGAAGTCATAGACTCTGTGGGAAGTGGAACCACAGATGGACGCAGATGAACACGGATGCAAGTGGTTCCGGGACAACTGATCTGACGGTGGCAATCACCGGCTGTGCGTTCCGCGTCAGCAACGAGCT
>CAZAAF010000141.1:0-9516 GCA_964482575.1 uncultured Verrucomicrobiota bacterium
ACAAGGATGTCCCTGTCATAATTATCACTGCCTTTGGAAATATCCAGACCGCCGCTGAAGGATCCCCAGTTGACCGGATGGGTGTCGAGGTTGGTGAGCGTGGTCCCCAGGACCTGCAGGATGCCGCCGGCAAAAACCAGCGAGGCCGTGCTGCCGCCGATGTTTGCGTCGTCGCCAATGGCCAGCCGCCCCATTTGCAGGAATGTCCCCCCGGTGTACGTGTTGGTGCCGGTGAGCTGCAGCGTGTTGTTCCCGTTCTTGATGATCGCGCCTGCTCCCGTGATGGTCCCCGCAAAGACGGCGTCGTTGGTCTGGACGATGCTGAGGTGGTTGCTCAGGGCCACCGTGGTGCCGGCGTCGCCCGCCAGCGAGCCGACAGTGAAGGCGGGCGCCATCAAGGCGTTCGGCAGACGCACCTGGACGCCGCCCGGCAGAATCACGCTCTCGCGGAACGCATAGCCGCCCGTGCCCTGCTGGTACAGGATCACGATGCTGTGCGCGCCGGCCGTGAGCATGATGGACCCCGGCTGGTCGAGCCCGCCGCTTGCGGAAAGCACCGGGTTGCCGTCCATGTAGATCATCGTGTTGTCGTCACTATTGTTGACGAACGTGTACAGGCCGTTGGTGGGCGCGTTGAAGAGGCCCTGCCAGCGGACCTGGAAGTTGACGGCGAGACTGCCACCCGCGTTGTAAGGCGCGGGGAACCCCACACCGCTGCCGCCGGTGTTGAAGTCGAACGTGTTGGTGACCGGGCTGCCGTTGTACACCAGCACCGGTGTCTGGGTCGCCAGCGTCGTGAACATGTTGCTCAACGGCGTCTGCGTGGTCGATCCATTCTGATAGTAATCCCCCATCAAACCCTGCGAGCCGCCCGCAATGACAACCGTGGCGCCATTGCTAAGCGTGAGACCGCCCCGGACGAAGCTGTTGCTGATGATCGTGGTTCCCGCGTTGGCCACCAGGCCGCCACTGTTGGCGAAGACGTTGCCGGCAAGGACCAGCGTGCCGCTGCCGTTCTGCACCAGGACACCGGTGCCGGACATTGAATTGGTCAGCCGATAGGTATCGCTGCGGTTGGCCACGAGCGTGCCGTTGTTGAGGATGTTGCCTCCGCCGAGCGCCCCGGAGGAACCGCCATCGCCCACTTGCAGCGTGTTGCTGACCGTGATGAACGTCCCGCCCAGATAGAAATGATTGTTGGTCGTGATCACCGTGCCGGGCATGCCGCCGGGCGCGCCAATAAACAGATTGGTGTTCGCACCGACCACGTTGCGTGTGCCGCCAATCGCCTGCGCACTGAAAATCAGCGTGCCGCCGCCACCGCCGAGGTTGACGGCATTGGTCGGGCCGGACAACACGCCCGTGTAGGCCACCGTCACGCCGCTGGTCGCCCCAAGAAAACCGTTGGCGTAGCTGCTCAGGTTGTAGTTCGTGGACGTGCCAGCCGGTAGCGCAAAAATGAACACGTTTGTGGTTGGCTGGACGATGGCACCTCCCACCAGTGTGCCTGGCGGCACCGACAAGGGAGCGATGACCGGCGCGCCGTTCGTGATGATGATGGACGCCGCCGAACCGCCCAGGTTGCTCAAGGTGTTGAAGGCAAAAATCCCGGGGCCTCCGACGATGGTGGGACCGGAATGACTGTTGGTTCCCGTCACCGTCAGCGTGCCTGCACCCAGTTTCGTGAAGGAACCGCCCCCGGTGATGGCGTTGGTCAGTACAAACGCCGCACCGCCCAGGACATCGAAACCGCCGGTGAAACTGTTCCAGTTCACCACCAGACTGTCGAGCAACGCCGCCGTGTAGTTCGACCCAATCTGCTATACGCCGCCGTTGAAGGTCAACGCAGCCCCCGGACCGCCGATGTTCCAACTATTCGTGATGTTCAGTTCACCGGCGTTGAGGAACGTCCCGCCCGTATAGGTATTGCTGCCAGCCAGCGTCAGGACGCCGCTTCCCAGTTTGGTCAAGCCTCCGCCCCCAACATTGGTGACCAGACTGATCGTGCCCAGCGTCGCCGCGGTCGTGCTGCCGCCGCCCACCAACGAAACGCCCAGCACGTCGCCCGCCAGATAACCCGTCCCGGGATTGGTGATGAGAATATTCGTGACCTGCTGGTAGGTTCCGCTCAAGGGATTGGTGTCGATCACCGCGACGGCGGTCGCCCCACTGCCGGAACCGCCGTTGATCTGAACCACCGGCATGCCGCTGTAGCCCGCACCGCCGCTGGTAATCGCGATATTCCCAAGCCCGTATCCCGACGGGGCCAGCAACGCCGCCGCGATGGTGACCGACCCCGTGCCGCTGTCCAGTGTCGCGCCGCCGCCAACAATGAACCCTGTCAGGTTCGCGGGCATGAAGTTGGTGCCCAGTGTCGAGCCGGGCCCCACCACCACGGTGCCGTTATTGAAATTCACGATACCGCCTGCGGAGGAGCCGTTGATCTGGTTTGCGGTCAGCGTGCTGCCCAGGAGGTTCACGACACCGCCGGCCACCACATCGAGATTTGTCACCACGGTCCCCCCGCCGCTCAGGGTCCATTGTGCGGCATTGGTTGCCGTCTGCACCCGCATCTGGCCGCCGTTCTGCCAGAGGGCGCCGCCGGTGTTGACCACCCACCGGCTCAGGTTGGTGCCCCCGGCCATCTGCATCACACCGCCGGCATTGAACAGGGTGTTGCTGATGATGACCAGCCCGCCGGCGATGTTGAACATGCCGCCCACGTTCGTGAATCCTCCGGCGTTCAGGGTCGCCCCGGGCCGCTGGTCGAACAACGACCCGCCTTCCAGATAGACTGAACCGAAATTAGCCACGCCCAGGTTGGTTAGAAACGAGTTGGACAATGAGAAGCGCGTGGCGTTCATCGTGGCCAGCGTATCCAGCGTCACGCCGGCGCGGCCGGAATCGAAGGTCACGGCGCGAAGCTTGCCGACCGTGGTCGTGCTCGCCAACGCGCCGCGCGTGTCGAGATAGGTGAAACCGTTGCTGGCGATCAACCAGATCGTGTTCGTCACCGTCAAATTGCCCTGAACCAGCAACGCATTGGTGGCATTGGCGCTCGTGTTCTGGAAAATCCGGATGCTATCCACCACGTTGTTGGGGCTTGCGACCGAATTGAACGTGATCGTCCGGCTGGTGCCCGAGGCCACCGAATCGAGCACGGCCATCTCGGTTTGTCCGGGCAGGCTGTTCGTCGCCCAATTGGCCGCATCCGACCAGCGCCAACCGTCCCCCAACCCGCTCCAAAGCGCCTGGGTCGCCGTCGAATAAAAGGGCTGGTAAATCGAACCCTGGTCGAAGATGCGTGTGATGCCGTCCGGCCCGCGATAGAGCAAGGCGACATCGAAGTAGCCGTTGTGCGTGCCGGTCTCCTGATTCGCGGCGAGCAGTTCCAGATCGTGCTGGCCGGCGCTCAGGAAGATGTTACTGCCCCACATCGTGGTGGTGCCGTTCGCCGAACCGTCAAAACCGATGACCGCCTGTCCATCCACCTTGACCAGCACGGAATCCTGGCTGATGTAGAAGAAGAACGAGTATTCGCCGGCGGCATCCACGGCAAACTTGCCCGTCACCTTGACCGCCAGATTCGTGATGTTCGCCGTCGCCCAATAGTTCCACGCGGGCGGGCTTCCATAGTTGGTGAACCCCGTCAACCCGGTCGGCGCCGCAAAGGCCGAATTGCTTTGCAGCATGGTGATGTTGGGTGTGCCGGAGAAATCGCTGTTGGCGATCGAATTGCTGCCTTTACCAACGTAGTATCGCCCCAGCATGCCGCCGACGCGGTCGTCAAGGCTGGTCACGGCCGCACCGGCCAGATAGTTCGCCTGGCGCGTGATGCTAAACGCGGTGCCCGCCACCTCCGTGCCATCGCTGAAGACGGCCACCGGCGTGATCGTGTTCGCGCCATAGGCAAAATTTGTGGCACTGACACTGACCGTACCGCTGCTGCCGGCGACCTGGCCAATCGTCCGCCCCATCTCGCGCAACTCGATGCGGCTCACCGTGCCGTCGCCCGCCACCGAGCTGACCGACACCAGGGCCGTGCCGCCCGCCTGGATGACCTGGTTGGTCAAGGTGCTCATGCCGCGCCCGTGGTTGTTCACCACCAGGTTTCGCAGCGTGTACCCTTCGGACTCCGCTTGCGAGTTGTTCAACCCCACCACCCGGAACTGGTGGCGTCCATCGCTCAACGTCGTGGTATCGAGATTGAACGTCCCGTTGCTGTCGGTGATGGTCGAATACAGCTTCCCATCCACATACAACTCAAGCTGCTTGATACCGGTCGTGGTGGTACTCGGCACCACCGTGGCGCTCGCGCCCAGCGACAGGGAGCCGGTCACGCTGCCACCCTCCGCGGGGCCGGAGGTGATGGTCACCGCCGGGATGTCGGCGAACGGCTGCGCCAACATGTCGCCCGTGAACAACAACAAGTCCGGCGATGCGGACGATTTGTAATACGCCTCCCCCAGCGTGGAGCCGTCCGCGGAAAACACATGAATCATCGCATTCGGGAAACGATCCGAGATGGCGTACGGCTCGGTCACCGTACCGCTCGTACCGGCGGCGCCGGCGGCGATGAACATGGTGGACTTGGTCTGGGCCATCGTGTCGAACTGCGACCCGTTGCTGGTCAGGTTGTCTCCCCAGGAACCGGGCAGGTACTTCGAGCCATTGGGCAACACCATGTTGGCATAGCCCACCGTGGCCCCCAGCACATTGCTCTGGTTCACCGGCGTGTTTCCCGCCTGAATCACCCCGGTAATGCCCCGGGCGGCGAGCTGATTGGTCACGTCGGCGAACTCCCACGAACGGGTGCTGGTGCGGATGTCGCTGTTGGTCATCAGGAACACCGTGCCCACGGGGTTCGCACCGTCGCCCGCGGCCGTGTATTGGAGATTGCTGATGATCTGCACCGCCGAGTTGCCGCCGAAGCCCGACCACCCGAGCTGGCCCCCCATGTAAAACTGGGCGTTGGTCACCGTCGCGCCGGACACCGACCAGTTGGTGTACACGCGCGACGAATGGATCGCGTCATTGGCGCCCAGCGAGTAGCCGTTGACATCGTACATCGGCTGCGTGATCAGATTCAGGTTGGTGGACGTGAACCCGGCCGCCCACTGGCGGAGGTTGGACAGCGCATAGCCCGCGGATTGCCGCCCGTAGGGACCGCCGGAAAACGCATAGGACTGGCCCATCTCGGCGATGTAATCGATCTGGTTGCTCAACCCGCGCGACTGGATCGTGTTGAGAATGGTGTTCACATACGTGGACTTCCACTGGGACTCCGACGGCACCGCGGTGAAAAAGTTCCCGAACCCCTTCGGCGGCGTGATGAAGATGATGTTGCTGTCGGGAATGCCGCGAAGCTGCTGGTAAACTTGTGCAACCCGGACGGCGTTCTCGTCTTCCGGATTCACAATCAACAGCATGCTCTCGCCGCCGCCACCGCCGAACACGGCCGGCGTCCATGCCAGCCACGCCAGCCACGCACACACCGCGGCCCGGCCTCCAGATTTTTCACGAGTTCCTGTTCTCATCCACATCCCGCAGTCGCCATTTCAATCCCACAACACCCGCGCCAGCCCCTCCCATTCCGGTTGACGCGCCAACCCGATTTACAGGATTTCAACTTGACTCCCCGCCGGCAAGCTGAAATCTATGCACCAGTTGCATTCGTATGAAAAAGAGTATTTCCTGCACCCTGCGGGACGTGGCCGCGCACCTGGGCATCTCCCACTCCACGGTCTCCCGCGCCTTGCGCGATGATCCGCGCATCACCCAGGCTGTGCGGCAGCGCGTGCGTCAGGCTGCCCAGAAGCTCGGTTACCGGCGCGATCCCAAACTCGCGGAGCTGATGACCCACCTGCGCGGCTCCAAACAACACGCGTTCCACGGCACCCTGGCATGGATCACCGATCTGGATACCACCACCGACTATCACCACTGGCTTCACCGGTTCAATTTCACCCCCGCCTCCCAACGCGCCGCCGAACTGGGCTACCATCTCGAGCCTTTCACCCACATCACCCCGGTCGATGCGCCCCGCCTCGCCCGCGAGCTGGATGCCCGCGGCATCCACGGCATCGCCCTGATCTCCTTCTTCCACCCGGTCAACATCCAGGAATGGTCCTGGGACTGGAACCGCTTCGCCCTCGTCCATTCCGGCACCGTCCCGATCGAGCCGCAGTTCGATGTGGTGGACGCCGATTATCCCGTCAACTGCCTGGTGCTGTTCAAGACCCTGACCCGGCACGGCTATCGGCGCATTGGTGTCGCCACGGAGCGAAGCATCGAGGTCTGCCTGAATCACGCGCTCTGTGCCGCCAGCGACCTCTTCGCCCGCCTGCATCCCGGCCATCCGAGAATCGAACCGTGTCTGCTGCCTGAAACCGGTCCAGCCATGGTCCCTGTCCTGAGAAAATGGATTCAGCGACACCGGGTGGACTGTGTAGTCTCCTCCGCTCACGGCATGCGGAAGCTGCTCGAGAATGGCGGCTACCGGTTGCCCAGGGATCTGGGGCTGGCGTTCCCCGGCGTCAATCCCAAGGACGACTGGTCCGGGGTGGATCAGCGCGACCATTTGATTGTAAGTACCGCCATCGAAACGCTGGTGGCCTCGGTGGAGCAAGGCCGCTTCGGCATTCCTGCATGTCCCCGTCGCATCCTGTTGCCCGGCGTCTGGCATCAGGGCACCACGTGCCACTAGGGTCTCAGCATCCAGAGGGTAAGGACCGATCCCGAAGTCCACTCCGGACCGGGACACGTCGGTTTTCCAATACAAAAAGTGGTGCGGGCGACAGGACTTGAACCTGCAAGCCTTGCGGCGTCCCGCCCTAAACGGGATGCGTCTGCCATTCCGCCACGCCCGCGCCGGGCCCCGGAAAGCCACCGGGGTTTTCCCTCTTCTAGCCTCATCCCGCCGGATGTTCAACGTTTAGTTTTCATCTCCCCCGCCGCAAAACACTTGCCCGAAACCGCCCGGCAAGGCAATATGCACGCCAACAACAGTCGGCCATAACAACTTAGGAGCTTGGAACACACAATGGATACAACTGGGAGCATCTCGCAGTCCATCATCACCGCGGACGCGGAAATCACGGGCAATATCAAGACCGGCGGTTCGCTGCAAATCGACGGCAAGGTGGAGGGCGACGTCACCGCCGCCCACGATGTCATCATCGGCAAGACCGGGTCGGTCAAGGGCAATACCTCGGTGAATTCCATCGTGGTGGAAGGCACCGTGGAGGGCAATATCGTGGCCCGCGAGCGCATCGAGCTGAAGGCCTCGACGCGAATGACCGGCGATCTCAAAGGCAAGCGCCTCTCGGTCGAGGAAGGTGTGGCGTTCTCCGGCAAGGCCGAAATCACCCCCAGCGGTTCCGGCGATACCGCCAAGAGCGAAAACCGTCCTGCAACCACCGATGCCGCGCGTTCCGCGGCCCCCGCCAGCACGGCGCGGCCCGACGTGCGCGGCAATCTGTTCGGCAACAAACGCTAAGCCGGCGGTTCTCAACCCATTTTTCCCGACAGGTTGCGCGGTTAACGCGCCATCCGGACGGGTGTGGTGTGCCGATGCGACGGCTCCCGCGCATTTCGCCTTGGCGAACGACGCGCCGCCACCCCGTCCCTGCCCGGAATTGGAGTTCCCCTTCCCCCGGCAGCGACGCAGGTGCCGGCTTGCCAGATCCCATCCTGCCCGGGTTGACTTTTCACCACGTCGTGCTTCGTTACATCCGACAAGCAACACGAACGAAACCTTTGAACGAAAGAGGATACGACGATGGCAATTCAAGTTGGCGACAAGGCACCGGACTTCACCCTGACCAGCAAGACGTCCACCGGGCCCCAGAAAGTCAAGCTGAGCGACAACGCGGGCCGCAAGAACACCGTCTTGTTGTTCTTCCCCATGGCGTTCACGAGCGTCTGCACCAAGGAGTTCTGTGATGTCAGCCAGGGCCTGAACGCCTTCACCGGGCTCAACGCATCCGTCCTCGGCATCAGTGGCGACAATCCGTTCGCGCAGGAGGCGTGGGCACTGAAGGAGAAGATCACGGTGCCGTTGCTGGCGGACTACGATCACGCTGTCGCCCGCGCCTACGGGATAGCGTACGACAGTTTCCTGCCGGAGAAGAATCTGGGCCAATCCGGCGTGCCCAAACGGAGCGCGTTTGTCGTGGACAAGACCGGCGTCGTCCGATACGTTTGGGTAACCGAGAACCCCGGCAGTCTGCCCAACTTCGATGAGATCAAGGCCGTGCTCAGCCAGTTGCAATGACCCATGGCTGCTTTTGTGGCAGCCTCCTCCGAGGTTCACAAGATTAATGAGCGAGCGGCGCCAGTCGAATCCGTTTCACTCGGCGGGATTGGCGCGAAGTGAGCAGCGCATATGGCGAAGACAATCAAAGCAGGACGTTCCAAAGACAAAGTCCCCGTACTGGTGGTGGTCGTTGACAGGAATCTGACGATCAAGGAACTGAACAGCGCGGCCCGGCAGTTTCTCGGGACGCAATACAAAGACGTTTTGCACAAACGCAACGGCGAGGCGTTTGATTGCGCACACTTCAAAGACGCCCCCGGCGGTTGCGGCCACGGTGGTTTTTGCCAGGTCTGTCCCATTCGTGAAGCGGCCACGCTGGCCAGCAAGGAGCACCGCGTGGTGCGACGCCGCACACGGGCGGAAGTGGGCAAGGGCCGCCATCGTCACGAGGTCAGCCTGCTGGTCACCGCCACGCCGCTCCCCACCCGCGGTTCGCCCCGGATTCTGCTGATGATGGAAGACGTCACCGCGCTCTCCAAGTTGCAATCCCCGACACCCATTTGCGCCTCCTGCAAACGCATCCGCCAGGACCACGCCTACTGGGATCTGCTGGTGAATCATCTCAGCGACCAGTTGGATCTGGACTTGAGCGGAGGCATCTGCCCGGACTGCCGGGATAAACTCTACGCTGGCTTCAAGAACGTGCAGCCGCTGTTCTTCAAGCAACGCGCACGCGCCTAGACCCCAGGCGATCGCGGGCCGCACGGATGGCACGGGGCTACCCGGTTTCATCCCCGTGTCCGGAACATCTTGTCGTAAACGCCCAGGATTTCCTCGCGCGCCCTTTCCACATCCTCGAGCTGGCGCCGGAAGAAGTCATAGCCGCATCGCGCCCGGGCCGCCGCCAGATCCTCACGGCTTCCCGCCCGCAACAAGGCTGGCAGGCTTGCGTTGCTGCCGGTACCGGGGCGCGCGCCGGGGCGCGGGTTCCGATTCGCGTAAAACGTGTAAAGTGCATTCCGCACCGCGGCCGAATCATAGGGCCGCGTTGGCCGGCCATGGCGGCCGAGATCGTTCAGCAACTCCACCAAGTCCATCGTGGTTTTCTTGACCCGGTCCAGTTCGTCATCCTCACCATAGAACCGTTTCCAATCAATGGTCTGCCATTGCTGCACGCTGTCCAGCCGGTAACCAAAGCGTCGGATCTTCTCCTGCCGGGGGCCGGTCTTTTTCACCAGCGCATACGTGGCCACCCCGAT
>CAZAAF010000142.1:0-7274 GCA_964482575.1 uncultured Verrucomicrobiota bacterium
TGGAATCGCATGTCATCGCGACTCCGCCACCAAGTGCAATCCAGGCACTGGTCAGGTCCTGCAAACATACTCGCCGCAGGCTGCGGCATGGTTTGATTTGCACGGGATTCCCATTTAGGCTGGCGGCGCATGAAGGCTCTAATTTTCGATCTCGATGGAACCCTAGTGGACACGGTGTACCCGCATGTGCTGGCGTGGCAGCTCGCCTTCGCGGAGGCGGGCATGCCCGTCGAGGGCTGGCGGCTGCACCGGCGGATGGGCATGAGTGGCGGGTTGTTCAAACGCGCCGCCGCCCGCGAACTCGGCTGCAACCTCAGCGACGAACAGGTCCGGACGCTGGATCGCCGCCACGCGGAGCTGTTTCACCAGTTCATGCCGGTGCCGCGGCCGCTGCCGGGCGCGGTGGAACTGTTGCGGTTCCTGCGCGACAACAAGATCATCCACGGCATCGCCACGTCCAACCGCCGGCCGATGATGAATCCCGCGCTTGAGGTGCTCGGCGTCGGCCACGAGACGGTGGTGGTGGAGCGCACGGACGTGCCGCGCGCCAAACCGGAACCCGACCTGTTCCTCGAATGCCAGCAACGGCTCGGCGTGCGTCCGCAGGAATGCTATGTGGTGGGCGACGCGGTGTGGGATCTCATGGGGGCGCGCCGGGCGGAGATGCTCGGCATCGGCCTGCTCAGCGGCGGCTATGGCGAGGAGGAGTTGATTCGCGCCGGTGCCTTCCGGGTCTTCCGCGACGCAGCCGATCTGCAAAACTGGCTCGACGAACTGGGCCTGCTGCCCTGACGGCAACCCACAAGGCGGCCGGGGCCTACGCAAGACCCCCGGCCAACCCCGTGGTTGCCCCCGCCTACTGTTGCGGTGGAGGCGGCGGTTGTCCGCCCTCCTGGGCCGGACGCTGCATCGCCGGCATTTCCACTTCCACTTTGCCCTGAAGCTTCAACTCCTTGACGTCGTACTTGTAGAGCGTGTTGCCGCGCAAGATGAAGACGTAATCCGCCGTCGCCGCCATCTGCGCCTGCATCATCATCGGCCGGAACATCTGGCCGCGTCCGGGGCCCTGGCCACCGCCGGGACCCTGGCCGTCCTGGGGCGGACGTTGTCCACCATCTTGTGCATACAGCCAGCCCGCCGTTGCCAGTGCCATCACACCCGCCACCGTCCAACCCATCCATCGTTGTCGAGTCATGTTTGATTCTCCGGTAAAGGTTCGCCGGTAAAACGCGCCGGCCTGGACTTTATTGGTGCGGCGGGACAGGGAATTGTTCCGGCTGGAGAAAAAAGCGGATCGTTGTCATGCTCTCGTTCATGCAATCACGATTCATGATTCTCCTGTCGGTGATTCTCGGCTGGCTGGCCGGCGCGGGGTGTGACGCGGCCGAAACACCGGCATCGGGCGCGGGCAAATTCACGCTGACGGTGCTGGAGATTCCCGATGTCCAACGCGGCTCGGGCCTCGCGCTGGTGATGCAGACGCCGGGCGGGCGCACGTTCCTGTACGACACCGGCAACGGTTACCCGTCGGCGACGAACGCCTCCGGGTGGGTCTGCGACCACAACAGCGGGCGCGATTTGATTGCGCCGTTGCTCCGCGAACGCGGCGTGAAGGAACTTGATGGCGTGGTGATCAGCCACGCGCACTACGATCACTTCGGCGGATTCGCGTGGCTGGCGGATCATTTCCCGATCCGCAAGCTCTACGATCCCGGCTACGAAATGCCCGGGCGCGTGGAGGGCGACTACAGCGGTGAACTGGGGCATTACGCAAAACTCCGCCAGCCGTTCAAACAACGGCCGGGCGCCTACCAGGAAGCGCACGCCGGCGACAAGCTCGCGTGGGACGACCGGCTCGACGTGGAGGTGCTCGCGCCGCCCAAGGAGTTCTTCCGCGAGCGGCATCCGGAGAAACGCTCGAAGAACGATCCGCCCGCGCATTATCTCCTCAACGCCAACGCAATGATTCTTCGCATCCAGCACGGGAAGGTGATCTTCCTGCTGGGGGGCGACATCGAGGCCGAGGACCAGCGCCTCAGCCTTCTGCCGTCGGTGCCGCCGGGCAAACTCAAATGCGACGTGCTCATCGCGCCGGGCCACGGCATTCATGCAATCCCGGAATTTGCCGAGTCCACGCGGCCCAAGGTGGCGGTGGCCAGCGTGTTTCCCCGCTACGCGAAGGGCATCCCGGCGTGGAAGGTCTATGGCGCGGTCGGCGCCAAGGTGTATGTCACCGGCATTCACGGCAACGTCGAGTTCGTGTCCGACGGCGAGACCTTTACCACAAAAGTGCAGCGGGACCCGAAGTAGGATCCTCACGTCCCCTGCCCAGTTGTCTGCGCGTTGACGCCCGCGGCGGAGCCGCTATGATGCGCGCATGACTCGATTCCCTGGTTTCGCCCTGGCGTGCTTGCTGCTTGTCCTCTCCTCAACGGCGCCGGCCGCCGATAGCCCGGCACCGACGCTCCGCGATGATTTCTCCGGCCATGCCGCCGGCTCCGACGGCGCACCGGCGTGGGAACCGCAAAGTGTCGGCTGGGAAGTCCGCGACGGCGGTTATCTGGGCGACAGCGGGGCCAGCGTCTGGCACGCCGCGCCGCTGGCGTCGGAGGTGTCGTTTGCGTGCGATGTCACCGTGCTGGAACAGCTCAAGGGCGGCTGGCTCGTCGCGGGCATCGGCCTGCAGGCGGATGAAAACAATTATTGGGCGACGGGTCTCGTGGCCGCGCCGGAATCCATGAACCGCCGCCACTCCGCCGAGTTGCAGGAATCGCTCAACGGCCACTGGCTCGCCTCGAGCGCGGAAGGTTCGCGGCTGAAATTCCTGCCGGGCAAAGGCGGTTTCGACTGGCAGCTCAACCAGACCTATCATTTTGAGATCATCCTCACCGCCGACGCCATCACCGCGCGCATTTCGCAGGGTGCGAATGAACTCGCGCGCTTCGGCTGGCAGCTCACAGGTACGACACCCGCCGTCCGCACCGGCCGTCCGGTGGTGCGCGCCAGCGGATTGCGCGCCCGCTTCACCAACGCCACGGTCACGGTCCGGCAGACCGCGCCCGAGCCCAAACCCGCGCCGCGAAATTTCCCCGCGTGGGCTTCCCGCAAGGGCAAGGCGGTGGCGAAGGGGACGGGCTTCTTCCGCACAGCGTTCATCGTCGATGGCCGCGAGGTGAAAGACGCTTTACGTCTTTCTGCCGGCCGCTGGTGGCTGCTGGACCCGGAAGGCAAACCGTTCTTCGATGTCGGCACCGATCACGTCAACTACAACGCCCACTGGTGCGAATCGCTGGGTTACGCGCCGTATCATCGCAACGTCGCGGCGAAGTTCGGCAGTGAGGAGAAGTGGGCGGCCAGCGTGCTGGAACGACTCACCGCGTGGGGGTTCAACACGCTGCCCGCCGGCCACACCCCGTCGCTGCGCCATCACGGCCTGCCGCACATTCTGTTCGCGTCGTTCGGCACGAGCTTTGCCAAACGGGAGTGGATCGCCGAGCCGATTCACTGGACCGGCTTTCCCGACGTGTTCAGCCCACACTGGCCGTCGCACTGCCGGCTGGTCGCCCGCAAGATGGCGCAGGAGAGCCGCGGCGACCCGTGGTGCCTCGGCACATTCCTCGACAACGAACTGGAGTGGTATGGGAAGAAGGGCCATCTTGTGGACGAGGTCTTTACGCTCGCGCCGGCCGCGCCGGCCAAACGCGCCCTGCTGGACTGGATGTTGAAGCGATGGGGCAACCTGGCGGAAATCAACCGCCGGCTTGGCACGAACAACGCGGATGAACAGGCGTTCCTGGCGACCATGGAGGTGCCGAAACTGTCCGACGCCCTCACGGACGTGCGCGACGGTTTTCTCGTCGAGATCGCCGAGCGGTATTTCAGCGTGCCGACGAAGGCGTTGCGCGAGGCCGATCCCGATCATCTCGTGCTCGGCTGCCGGTTCGCCGGGCGCACGCCGGAGCCAACGCTGGCGGCGGCGGGAAAATACAACGACGTCTACACCTTCAACACCTATCCGCGCGTGGATTTCGAGAACCTCTGGCGGCCCGACGGCACCGGTGGCGTGGTGCAGCGCGTGCCGCGCGAACTGGCGGAGATGTATCGCGTCGTGCGCCGGCCGATGATCATCACCGAGTGGAGTTTTCCGGCGCTCGACAGCGGCCTGCCCTGCAAACACGGCGCGGGCATGCGCGTGGACACGCAGGAACAAAAGGCCGCGTGTTATCGCATCTTCGCCAACGCGATGGCGGACCTGCCGTTCATGGTCGGGTACCATTATTTCATGTGGGCCGATGAGCCGGCGCCCGGCATCAGCTCCACGTTCCCGGAGGACAGCAACTATGGCGTCGTGAACGAAAAGGACGAGACCTACGAGACCCTCGTCAAGACCGCCACCGAGGTCAACCGCGCCGCCGCCGCGCGTCACGCCCGCAGCTTTTTCTCCGGCGACATCGCCTTGCAGGCAGCCCCGAATACCGTGGAGTTGTCGAACACCAACGCCCTGCCCGCGCACGGCACGCTGCGACTCAACACCGCCGGCAAGTGCCGCATCGAGGAGGTCACCCTGAAACCGAAGAGCACCCGGCGCGTGGCCGTGCCGGCGAAGGAGGCGTGGTGCGCCGAGCTGCAGCAATGGGACGGCACCAAGACACGGCTCGTGGGCGGCAAGACGCTTGGCCCGCTCGACATCGCAAACGCCTCCGCGGCGACGCTCGATGGCGTGCCACTGGTGCTTGACGGTCCACCGGTGGTGGCGGCCATGGTGTCGCAGCTTGAGCCAGGCCGGACGGTGACGCTGACCGCGCCCACATCAACGCCCGCCGAGACCGAACGGCTCGAACTGAAAGCCGACGGCGCCACATGGTGCTGCGAGCGCAAGGACGGCAGTCTCTTCGATTCCATCCGCGCGGGCGACCTGCCGCTGGGCCGGTTGATCTTCGCGGCGCACCAGAAACTCAACGGCCGTGATTTCTGGACGGAGGCAAATCGCATTGTCTCGTTGCGCGTGCAGGAACAGGCGGACGCGTGGATCGTGGAAGCGGTCGTCGAACACACCAGCCACGCTGCCACGGGCGCGGGACATTACCGGGCGGGGCTGCGCGCGGTGGTGTTCAAACGCGGCGGACTCGTGCTGGCGAAGCCTCTCTGGATCGAGAACACCGACAAGCGGCCGTGGCTGCTGGCGGGCCCGTTCTGGTTCTGCCGGTCGTCCATCGGCGGTTCCACCGGGAACAACGTCGTCGGTGGCGCGAACGTGCCGAACTACTACCGCGCCTCGCAATTCATCACCGACAGCAAGCTGGGCGGCTGTTTCGGCGCCATCGGCCAGCCCGACGGCTGGCGCGTCTCCTTCTGGAAGGACACCAGCATCCACCCCGACGTGTTCTGGAAGATGGAGTACGCACTGCGCGCCGGCGAACGCCATGAGTTCAACGGCATGCCGTATGTCTGGATTTACGCCCTGCGCGACGTGAACGGCTGGCGCGACATCGCCCGCCGCAACCAGCAGGCCGCCCAGGGGCTGCTGACCTCCGAGTCCGCCAAGGCGAAGCCGGCGACGGAGTAGCGTCAATCGCGTTTGCCGGATGCTCCCAGCGCGCGCAGTTCGGATTCGATTTGTGCGGCGTTGCGGAGGCTGAAATGCTCCTCGGCGAAACGCCGGCACGCGGGGCGCACCTCGGGATCGCGGCGCAACTGTCTGCTCAACCCGGCGATGGCTTCCGCAAACGGCCCGCGCTCCGGCACGGCCAGCCTGCCCGGCGAACCAGTCACAGCTTCCACCAATCCCGCCTTGTTCGCCGCAACCACGGGCGTACCGCAGGAGAACGATTCGCACACCACGCGGCCAAACCCCTCCTCGTATTGCGACGGCACGAGCACAATGTCGGCAGCCCGGTAAAACTTCACAAGGTCCGCGTTCGGGATTGCGCCGAGGAAACGGAAGTTGGGCAGTCGTGCGGCGGCGGCATGGCATTCGTCCTCGAGCGGCCCCTCGCCCGCGACCACGAAAAGATGGTCGGGCATTGTCTCCGCCAGTTCGATCACCACGCGCGCGCCCTTGATCGCAATCAACCGCCCCACGAACAGGCATGCGCACGTGTCCGCAGGCCAGCCCAGGTCGCGGCGCGCCGCGGCGCGGTCGCCGGGCTGGAAACGCGTCTGGTCCACCCAGTACGTGAAGCGTCCGCAGCGGTCGGCGGGCAATCCGTATTGGACGAACTGCCGCACGCTCGCGTCCGACAACGTCAACAACCGGCTGGCACTGCCCGCCACCTTCACCATGCGCGCCGCCGTCTTCGAGCCGGCGGGAAATGCATAGACCGCGTGGAGACACCCGAGAACCGGCACCCGGAGGAGGCGGCGCAGCCATCCGGCCGCCCAGATGGCCGCGAGACCGTGGGCGTTGATCACATCGGGCCGGGCACGGAACAGGATGTGAAACAATCCGCCCAGGAACAGGCGCGGCGCGAGGTAAAGAAACTGGAGGATGGGTTTCGATTCCAGCTTGTGGAAGAGGCCGCCGCCGGGCCACACGATGCGATGAATCCGCAACCGGCTTTGCTGTTCAAACGGCGCCGCCTTCACAGGCGTCGTCAGCGGCTGGTAGGTGACGATGTCCACGTCGAGGTCCGGCCGCGAACCGAGCCATGCGGTCAGGTCCGACAAATGCGTTTCCACGCCGCCGACGTTCGGCGCGAAACAGTTGGAGAGGATCATGACCCGCATGGAGGCGAAGGTAGGCGACGCGCGGCGGCCAACTCAAGCGGAAAGCGGCCCAACAACACCGGGGTTCGGCGCCACGCTCACCCGTAGATTCCTTGACAGCAACCACCGCCAACTTTAGCTTCGACCCACCATGTGGATCACGCCATGAACATCCGGTTCCTTGGGTCCGGCACCTCGCAAGGCGTGCCGCTGATTGCGTGTGATTGTGCGGTCTGCACCTCCACCGACCCGCGCAACAAGCGGTTCCGGCCCAGCCTCCTGGTCGAAACCAACGACGCGCACATCGTGGTGGACACGACGCCGGATTTCCGCAGCCAGTGCCTCGCCAACCGCGTCCGTCGGCTCGATGCCGTGTTGGTCACCCATACGCACGCCGATCACGTCCTCGGCCTTGATGACGTGCGGTGTTTTTGCGACCGGGGCCGCGTCCTGCCGCTCTACGCGGGAGCACGGGATTTGGAAACGCTGCGGCGGATTTTTCCCCACGCGTTCGATCCGGCGTTGCGCAAGCCGGGCTGGCCGCTGGTGGACGGCCACCCTTTCGAGCC
>CAZAAF010000142.1:7284-9503 GCA_964482575.1 uncultured Verrucomicrobiota bacterium
CCACGCGCATCACCGCCATGGAACTGCCGCACGGCGATTACCCGTCGCACGCGTTTCTGTTTGAAGACGCCACCGGTCCGCGCTTCGCCTATGCCACGGACTGCAAATCCGTCCCGCCGGCGGTGCGCGAACGTCTGCGGCACATCCCCGTGCTGGTGCTCGACGCGTTGCGCCACCGGCCGCATCCCTCCCACATGAACCTGAGCGAGGCGCTGGCGGTCGTCGCCTACCTGCAACCCGGCCGCGTCTGGTTCACCCACATGTGCCACGAAATCGACCACGCCGCGGTCGAGCGCGACCTGCCGCCAAACGTGCGGCTCGCGTACGATGGTATGGTCATCCCGCTTTGAAAAAGGAACCGTGCCTTTCCCGGCATCCATTTGGAGTTGCTGCCGCCTGCTGGCGGTACTGAGCCTGGCGTTCCTAGTCCGGCCCTCGCACGCGGCGGAGGACTGGACGGAACGGATGCTGATCGTCGCCAACAAAACCCTGCCCGATTCCGTCGCGCTGGCGCACTACTACGCCGAGCGGCGCAGCATTGCCACAAACCGCATTTTCCTGGTGGACTGTCCGCAAACACTGGAGATCTCGCGTCTGCAGTACAACGAAACGCTGCGCGACCCGATTGAGCGGCATTTGGAAACGCGCGGCTGGCTGGTGCGCGACCCGCGCGGCATGGTGAAGAACAATGACTGCTGGCTGCTCGTGCTGTGCTGGGGGGTGCCGCTGAAGATCGCCGCCGATCCAGAACTGCATGAACAGGTGCCCGACCGGATGCCGCCACCGCTCCGCCGCAATGAAGCCGCCGTGGACAGTGAACTGGCCACGCTGCCGTCGGGCCGTGGACCGTTGACCGGCCCGCTCAACAATCCGTTTTACACCATGGAGTTCTTTCCGCCCGCCAGCAAGCGGATGATGATGGTGGCGCGGCTGGACGGGCCGAATGTGGCATTGGCGCGGACGTTGGTGGACCGCGCGATGGCCGTCGAGACCACGGGACTGCTGGGCCGGGCGTACTTCGACGCACGCGGCACCCAGGACCCGGGATACAAGCAGGCCGACAATCGCTTCCGCGCCGCGCACCAGGCGGCGCTCCGGGCGGGGTTCGAATCCGTCCTCGACGAAAAAGAGGAGGTTTTCCCCGCCGAGTATCCCATGACGGACGTGGCACTCTATGCCGGCTGGTATGCCACCGCCCCGCAGGGCCCGGTGGGCCGGAAGGATTTCCGGTTCCGCCCGGGCGCGGTCGTTTTCCACATCCACTCGTTCAGCGCCTACACTATGGCCAACGGCTGGGTCGGTCCCTGCATCGCACGCGGCGCCGGAGCCAGCGTCGGCTATGTTTACGAGCCGTACCTCCATCTCGTATTGAACTCGCAGCTATTCTTCGAGCGGCTGCTGAGCGGCCACACGTTCGTCGAGTCGGCCTACGCTGCCACGCCGGCGCTGTCCTGGCAGCAAACGGTGGTCGGCGATCCACTGTACCGGCCGTTCCCGTTCACCGCCGACGAACAGGTGGATCGTCTCGAAGCCACGCGCCATCCAGACCTGCCCTGGGCCTGTTTGCGCAAGGCCAACCTCCTCATCGCCGACGGCAAGGAACCGGATGCCGTCCGTTATCTCACCGGGAAGAACGCCGTGCTGCACAGTCCCGTCCTTGACGAAAAACTTGGCGATTTGAATGTCCGGTTTCGTCTATCGCAGGAAGCCATTGCCGCCTACGAACGGGCCCGGGCGGCCTACAGGAACCCCTATGATATTGTCCGCGTCTCCAACAGCCTCGCCGACTTGTGGCTCAAACTCGACAAGCCGGGGGAATCGCTCGCCGTTCTGGATACGATGATTCGACGTTTTCCAGCCTACGAAGGCCGTCTCACGCTGCTCAAGAATGCCGCCGCGCTCGCCCGCAAGATCGGCGACGACGCGAAATTCGAATACTACAACAAGCTCCTGCCCCCGCCCGCGGATCCGGATGATCCCAAGTCCAAGTGATCTGATCCGGACAGTCCGCAGCTAATGCATCATCCCGCACGCGCCCGGGCCGGCGGGATTGCTGCACGACCGGCAAGCCTCGGGGATGTTCCCGCCGGAACCGCCCGCACTGTTGCTCACCGCAAAAACCGAGAGTTGCTTCTTCAGTTTCCTGCTATTGCACGACGGACATTCCGGTTTTGTCGAACCCTGCACCAGCAGTTCAAACCGTTTGTTACACTCGTTGC
>CAZAAF010000143.1:0-9488 GCA_964482575.1 uncultured Verrucomicrobiota bacterium
GCCGCACACGTCGGCTAGCTTCTCCGCCGCCGACCGGACCGGGTCCCAGATCTTCACCACCTGCACGCCTTCGATGCGTTTCTTCGACGCGACGAACGTCCCGGTGAACTCCTTGCGCTTGGCCTCGTCAAAGCCGTTGCAGCAGGTGGAAAACGCCGTGCCGTGGTTCGACCCCTGCTGGCGCGGCGCGCCCATGTACCCATAGGTGGCCGCCGAGATGAGGCCGAGGCGGAGCTTCGGCGCGTTGTCCGCGCCGCGGAGGATGGAGGGAAGCCCGAACGGCGAGGCGAGCGCGCAGGCAATCGTGGCGCTGGATGAATGTTTCAAGAAGGTCCGGCGAGACGTGCGGCTGTCCGTGTTCGTATTCATCGCGGCCAACCTAGCGGATTCGGCGCATACGACAAGAGCGCGGTTTTACAAAAACACGCATTTCTTTTACAGAATCTTATGGCGCCCATCCGCGCCCCGCGGGGACCGCCGGACGCGGCGGCGCGGCGGCGGACGGCCACGACCGGTGCGCGGACCGGACCGACACCTTCCGGCGGTAGGCGGCGGGCGGACTGCCGTACCGCGCCGCGAAAAGCGTGGTCATGTGCTGCACCGAGGCGAAGCCGCACTGGGCCGCGATCTGCTTCAGCGTCAGGTTGCTCTCCCGGACCAGGCCCTCCACCCGCTTGAGCTGCACGCGGCGAATCTCCGCGAACAGCGTCCGGCCCATGGCCTGCTTGAACCGCAGCTCCAGCGTGGACCGCGAGAGCTTCAGCGCCCCGCACACCGCCTGCGCGGTGATGCCCACGGCGGCGTTGTCGCGGATCATGGCCACGGCCCGGGCCACCTCGGCGTCATCCACCGCCAGCACGTCCGTGGACTGGCGCGTCACCACGCCCTCCGGGTCGGCGAAAAATTTCTGCGTGCGCGGCCGGCGGCCGGACATCAACTGGTCGAGCAATGCCGCCGCCTCGTGGCCCACGCGCCAGGCGCCCGACTCGACGCTGCTCAGGGAGGGATGGCTCAACTGGCAGAGCATCTCGTCGTTGTCCACGCCGATCACCGCCACCTCGTCGGGAACCTGGATGCCGGCCAGCCGGCACACTTCCAGCACCTGCCGCGCGCGCTTGTCGTCGGCCCCCATCAGGCCCACCGGCTTGGGCAGCGACGTCAGCCACTGCGCCAGCGACGCGCGGAACCCCTCCCAATCCCGCGTGCTGCGATGCCGTCCCGAATACGCGCTGCACTCGAAGCCCGCCTCGGCCACGCGCCCGGCAAACTCCCGGCTGCGCTCCTGCGACCAGCCGTTGAGGAGGCTCGCCGGATAGCCGCAGAAGGCGAAATGGTGGAAACCGCGCTCCAGCAAATGCTCCGCCGCGAGCCGGGCGATGGCCCGGTTGTTCGGATAGAAGTAGGGAATGCGCGACGCCGGATCGTACCAGCCGAAGCCGCCGCCGAAACCGACCGACGGGAGTTTCGAGGCCGTCACCTGCGCCGCCACGCGGGGATCGTCGAAGTCCGCGATGATGCCGTCGCCGTGCCAGGTCCGCAGATCGGGGAGGGACTGGTCAGCGAGCGAGTTCTCCTCGATATAGACGCTCCAGTTGTCCACCCGCCGCATGTAGGCGGCGACGCCGGCCATGACCTTCACGTCATAGAGCTGGCGGGCATCGTAAATCAGCGCCACGTGTCGTACTCGTTTCATCGCCGATCGTCGCCGCGCATGGTTGTGGGGCCGGGCCGTTCTGTCAAGCATCCGAAGGTGGAAGCCGGACGATGTTGTCCTTGCCTCCAATATATACTCTTGTCCACTTGACTCCCTGCCGGCGTACGGACACGCTGCAGCGCGCTGAACCGGCCGCTCGCCGCGAGACAGGACACGCGCCACCGCTTTAGCCCGACATGGAGACTTGAACTTATGGAGACATATCGCGAGAGGACACCTCATGACAACGGCACCCGCGGAGACGGGCGTGTGTGGCTCGTGGCCGCGGCGGCCCTGGCGGCCTTCGGCCTGATGGCGGCGACGGCCACAGCCGCCGAGCCCTTTACCGACCAGCAACTCCACGACAAGATGGCCGAGGCATGGCAGGCCTCCTGGGAACGGTTGTACGACGACCGCACCCACCTGTTTTACGACCGCGTGTGCTCGTACGACCCGGCGAAACGCCTCTCGTCGCTGCCGACGGCGGAGGAAGCCGCGCGGCAGTTTCCCAACCGCAACGGCTGGGGCACCGGCATGGAGGATTGCGCCATCAGCGGCGGCGTGATGATGGGCATGGTCTGCGACCGGTTCGAGGCCACGCACGACAAGGCGCTGCGCGAGCCCGCGCAGAAGGTGTTCGCCGGGCTGGTGTTGCTGGGCACGCTCAGTCCGTCGGAAGGGTTTGTCATCCGCGGCGTGAGCCCGGTGGACCAGCGCGCGCATTACTGCGAAAGCTCGCGCGACCAGTTCACCTGGTATGTCTACGGGCTGTGGCGTTACTACAAATCCCCCCTCTCCAGCGCGGCGGAGAAGGCCACGATGCGGAAGATCATCACCGCCATCTGCACGCGGATGGAGCGCAACGTGGTCGAGAAAAACGATTACCACATCGGCCGCGAGGACGGCACCTTCGACGGCATCGTGGACAAGATGTGGAAGGTCATGGCGCACGAGGCGGCGCGCCTGCCGATGATCTACGCCATCGGCGCGGACATGACCGGCAACCGCCACTGGCGGGAGATGGCGCGGCAGTTCAGCCCGGAGGCCGCGGCGCAATCGCAGGGAGATTCGACGAAGATTCCCTACGGGCTGCTGCAGGAACAGGTCTCGCTCGAACCGCTCTATCAACTGGAGACCTCCCCGGAATTGAAACGGCAATGGCTGGAGGCGATGCGGCTGACAGCGACCCGCTCGCGGGTGTTCCTCACCAAGTGCCGCGGGTACGAGCCGACGGTCATCGACGGGCTGGACCTGAACTGGCGGAGCTGGCCGATGCGGACGTCCATGGGATACACGGTGCCGACGCCCCCGGGAGTCTGGGGGATGGAAGACCGCACGATCCGCCAGCCGGCCGAGGCGGCACTGACCTGCCTGCTCTGTCCCGGCTCGCCGTTGACGGCTGACCAGCTCGCCCTGACGAAGCGAACCCTCGCCCAGGTGGACTACACGAAGAACTTCACCTACGGGATGTATTACACGCAGGCCGTCTATTGGCGGGCCGTGCGGCTCGGCCAGATCCAGCTTCCCGGCCGGTCCAAGGCCGCCGCGCCCGCCCCGGCGAAGAGCACCGGCACCCGCTGGCGCGTCGGCACGCCGATCATGACCTATTGGGCCGGGCCGCCGATGACCGACGCCACCGCGCAACAGATGGCCGACGGTGGGTGGAATCTCGTGTGGTGCCACGAGAACGAACTGGACACCGCCCACAAGCACGGGCTGCGGGCCCTGCTGCACGTGGGACTGGTCAACCCGAAGACGCTCGACAACCCGGAGGCGAAGGCGAAGCTCGACGCGCTCATCCAGCGCGTGCGGAAACATCCGGCGCTCTACGCGTATTTCCTGCAGGACGAACCCAGCACGGCGGAGTTCGCCGGTCTCGGCCGACTCGTGACCTACCTGCGGGAGCGCGACCCGGATCATCTCGCGTACATCAATTTGTTCCCGACCTACGCCAGCAACAAGCAGCTCGGCAACGCGGGCGATACGGTCACGGCGTACAAGGAACACCTGAGCCAGTTCATTGACATCGTCCAACCCGACCTCCTGAGCTACGACCATTATCATTTCTCCGTCAAAGGCGACCGCGACCAGTATTTCCTGAATCTCGGGATGATACGGCAGGCGGCGCTGGAGGCCCGGATGCCGTTCCTCAACATCGTGCAGGCGTGCACGTGGACGCCTTCGATGCGGGTTCCGGACGGCGACGAACTGCGCTGGCTCGCCTTCACATCGCTCGCGTACGGCGCGCAGGGCCTTTCGTATTTCGTCTATTGCCATCCGAAACATGAGGGCGCAATGGCCAAGGCGGACGGAACGCCCACGGAGCTGTATCAGGCCGCCAAAGTGTTCAACCGCGAGTTCGTGGCGATGGCCTCGCAGCTCCAGCCGCTGCGCTCGCTCGCTGTCTATCACGCGGGCATGACCCCGCCCGGGACCACGGCGCTGCCGGCGGAGGCGGCGTTCCGCATCGACCCGCCGCCGGCGGGGGCGGAGTTCAAGACCCTCGAACCGGTAAAGGGTTATGCGCTGGGCTTTTTCGGCAAACCGGGGAGCCAGGCGAAACCGACGCATGTGGTGGTGGTGAATCTCGATTACAAGAAGACTGCGACGCCAACGCTGGTGGGCCCGGGCCGGCTGTCGGTTTTCGACGCCGCGGCCCATCGCTGGGTGACCGCCAAGTCGAATCGCGTGGAACTCCGCCTGCCGCCCGGCGGCGGCGCGCTGGTGCGCGTCCAGTAACAGGCCGGCCGGCGGGCCGAGGCCGCCCAAGGAGAAGAACGTCGTCATGAAATCGCAACATGCCGTGTGGCCGGTCGCCATGATGATCGGCTGGAGCGCGTGGGCCGCCGAGGCGCCCGTGGGCATTCCCCTGAAACCCGACCCGCCCCCGGCGGTGGACGGCCAGCTTGGCGAATGGGCCAACCTGCCCGGCGCGATGCGGCTGGATCGCCGCGAGCAGGCCACCTGGGGCGGCGCGCAGTGGAAATCGGCCGCGGACCTGAGCGCGAAGGTCTGGCTCGCGTGGCGGCCGGACATGCTGTATCTCGCCGCCGATGTTACCGACGACAAACTCCGCCAGACCGGGCGTGGCACGGACCTCTGGAAGGGCGATTGCATCCAGCTCCTGCTGGACGTCACGCCGGACGTGGAGACCGCGCGCCATCATTTCGGCAAGGGACAATTCCAGATCGCATTCAGCCCGGGGAATTTCCAACACACCGGCGATGCGCTGGCCGATTGCCCGCCGGAGGCGCATGTCTTCAAACCGGAGGGGCTCGCCCTCAAAGGCGTGCTGGTGGCCGCCCAGCAGACCGACCACGGCTACGCGCTCGAAGCGGCCATCCCGTGGGCGGCGCTCGGCGTGACGCGGCCCGAGGCGGGGATGCCGGTGAACTTCGAGGTCGCCGTCTTCGACACCGACGGTGCCGAACCGCGTCCCGAGAAGCTCCTGAGTTTTTCAACCCGGCCGTGGGCCATCACGCGGACGCGATTGAATCCCGTCGTGCTCGCCGGCACGGACGGCAAGGCGCCCGCCCTCGTGCGCGGCGCGCCGGTCTTCGACAAACTGGAGTTGAAGCCCCGGGAGAAGCAGACGTTCAAGTTCACCGCCGCCCCGCCGCCCGCCGGCAAGGAGGCCGTGCTCGCGTTCCAGGCGCGGCTGGACACGCCGCGGCCGGGCGGCTACACGCAGGCGTTGAGGCTCACACTCAACGGCACGCCACTCGACGGCCCGCGGTTGATGAACAAACCGCTGGAGTTCAAGGCCAGGGATGGCCGGGTTCACCGGCTCGCCGCGGTGGACCGCTTCGTCGCCTATTACGCGCCGGATTTCACCAGCGCCGACACGTCCTCCTACGCCATCCCCGGCGTCAAGACCTGCGAGTTCGAACTGCGCGTCAGCGACCTGCTGCGCGCGGGTGAAAACCAGCTTGTCGTCGAGAACGCCTGTTCACCCAACGTCACCCGCACGCTCATCGTCGCCCACGGCCGCCTGAACCTCGGCGCGCCGCCGCCCCCGCCCAAGCCGAAGGCCGGCCCGCCGACGGGCCCGCTGGCAACGTACGCGCCGGCCCGAGTGACGGCCGTCCCCTACAATGTGCGCGAACTGCCGGACGCGAAGCTCGCGGTGGACATCGGCGGCGAGACGTTCACCCTCGAAAGCCGGTTCTCGACGCCCGCAGGCAAGTGGGAACACGGTTCCAACGCGTCCTTCGAACACTCGCGCCAGATCGAACGCCGGGACGGGGCCATCGTCGTGCGCGACTCGGTTTCGTTCTACGCAGTCGGTGTCATGACCTGGCTCGCCGGGCTCTCGCCCGCCGCGGTGACCGGCATGTCGCTGCAACCGGCGAATCCGACGACGTTCGGCGCGACGGCGAAGACCGGCCTCGGCCTGCTGCCGCTCAACGACGAGTTCCAGGTCCACGTGACCAACTACGCCACCGACGGCGCGCTCGGGCTCGCGGACAACCAGTTCGTGCTCCCGCCCGGCGGGCGCTACACGGCGGAATGGGCCATCGTGCCGGTGGCCCGGCCCGATTACTTCGATTTCGTCAACGCCGCGCGGCGGCTGCTCGACGCCAACTTCACCCTCCCCTGGTGCTTCGCGTTCCTGCGGGGCGGGCCGCTGACGGAGAAATGGTCCGACGAACAGTTCGCCAACTTCATCAAGTTCAAGAGCGCCAACCTGCTCTGCGCCAGCATTTCGCACCCGATGTGGCACGGCCATTACCCGTTCGGCAACGCCTTCCAGCTCGTCGCGCACGACTCCTACCAACGGTATGTCGAACGCGTCCACCGTCTCGCGCCCGGCGCGCGCACCTGCGTCTATTTCCACTGCTACATCGACACGTTCGAGGACGCGCCGGCGAAATATCCCGACGCGCGCGTGCTGCGCAGCGACGGCACGCAGGCCGACTACGGCAAGCCGGGCGACTGGATTTTCTTCCCGACGGAGCACAACACGTTTGCCCGCAACATGCGCCGCAACATCGACATCATCCTCGACGAGATCAAGGCCGACGGCATCTATTGGGACGAGTTGGAATACAGCGCCTACCAGTATCACTTCGGCGAGCCGTGGGACGGCTGCTCGGCGGACATTGACGCGAAGACGATGAAGATCCGGCGGCTCAAATCCTCCGTCACGCTCCTGTCGCAGCCGTGGCGCGTGGCGCAGATCAAGGAGATCATGGCGGGCGGGCCGTTCATCGCCAACGGCCAGCCGCACACGCGGACGATGGCACGGCTGAAGTTCCCGCGGTTTGTCGAGACCGGCGCCATCAGCAACTGCGCCCTCGCCCAGCTCCACTCGCCCATCGCCCTCGGCGACCATCTGACCGAGCGTAGCGAGGCCGACGCCTACCGCAACATGCTGGCCGCACTCGACTATGGCTGCGTGTCGCACTGGTACGCCGACGTGCAGGTCGTCCCCGCATACGAGACGATCACCAAGTTCATGTACCCGATCACGCCGGTGGAGTTGCACGAGGGGTACATCCTCGGCAAGGAACGCATCCTGACCAACCGCAGCGGCCTATTCGGGTGGGGCGACCGTTCGGCGCGCGAGGTCCACGTCTTTGACGACACCGGCCGCGAGGTGCCGGATTTCAAGGCGCCCGTCGTCGAGCGCGACGGCGCGCTGTTCACCGAGCTGCGCCTCGCCGAAGGCTGGAGCGCGGCGATCGTCAGGACGGGCAAATCCCAATAGACACGACGCCGGAGACGCGCGGAGCGGGATGACGGCCGTCCCGCCCGATTCCGACTTCAGGATCATGGACAACCGTACCGTCCGCGGTTACAACCGGGACGACGTGAACATCATGCGCATCCCCCAACCGGGGCCCCGCCATGGGCTGGCGGCGGCCGTTCTGATCCTGGCCATCGGCCTTACCTCCATCGCGGCGGGCGACCCGCCCGCGCCGCGCGAATGGCAGAAGCTGACGACGCCCGGGGTGCGCGAGGTGGCGGGCCGGTTCGCCGACCCGCCGGCGGAATACGGCCTGACGATGTGGTGGTTCTGGAACGGCAGATGACCGAGGCGAACATCCGGCGCGATCTCGCCGACCTGCGGGCACACGGTGTCCGCGTGGTGATGTTGTGGTGCTACAACGGGCTGGAGAAACTCGAGTACCTGTCGCCGGCCTGGTTCGATCGTGTGAAGTTCGCCATCCACGAGGCGCGGCGCGCGGGCATCCGCGTCTGGATTGCGGACGAGGGCTGTTACCCGAGCGGTTTCATCGGCGGCAAGCTGTCGCGCGAGCGGCCGGGGCAGCGCATGCAAGTGCTTGCCGCGAAGGAAACCTCGCCCGGCCACCTCGAGGTGAAGCCCGAGTACCGCACGCCGGCCACGCGTTGCATCCTCACGCCGGGGTTCAGGAAGGACACGACCTATTCGCTGTTCGACTCGCTGGATGCGACGGCCACGGCCGATTTTCTAAAGGACGTCCACGAGCAGTACCGCCAATGCGTGGGGGATGAATTCGGCCGCACCGTGCTCGGGTTCATGGGCGACGAGCCGTCGTTTCCCGGCGTTCCCTACACCGCGGGCCTCTTCGAGGAGTTCGAGCGCTGCAAGGGCTACGACATCCGGCCGCATCTGGCGCAACTGTTCGCCAAGCAACCGACCGAGGACGACCGGCGGATTCGCGCCGACTACTGGGATGTCTGGTCGAGCCGCTATCGGGACGCCTTTTTCAAACCGCAGGCGGACTGGTGCGCGCAGCACGGCGTGGAATACATGGTGCACATCTGCGGCGAGGAGAACATGAAGGAGCTGGTGACGCTGAATGGCGACTATTTCAAGTGCATGCGCCCGGTGCAGATCCCCGGCGTGGACGCCATCTGGCGGCAGATCTGGCCGGACCGGGTGGCAGACTACCCCAAGCTCGCCGCCTCCTCCGCGCACGTCTGGGGCAAGCCGCGCGCGTTCTGCGAGGGATACGCCGTCTATGGGCGCGGGTTGAGCGTGGAGATGGGCAAGTGGGTGCTCGATCATCTGCTGGTGCGCGGCATCAATCTTTTTGAAACCATGTCGTACCTCTCCTCGCGAGAAACGTTCCGACCGTACTTCTGCCCGCCGGACCTGAACGTCAGTCCGCAATGGCCGCAGTTCCCGGCGTTGTTCACGTACGCCAACCGCATGTCGTATCTGCTCTCGCTGGGCAAGCCCGCGGCGGCGATTGCGCTCTATTATCCCACCAGCAGCGCGTGGCTGGGCGACTTCGCCCCCAACGAGGCGATGCTGGCGACGGCGCAGCGGCTGCTGGAGAACCAGCGCGATTTCGATTTCGTGGACGAGCAGGCGCTCCAGTCCGGCCTCAAGCTCGAATCGGCGGCGCTGGTGAACCCAAGCGGTCAGGCGTACCGCACCGTCATCGTTCCGCCGTTGAAGGTGATCTCGGAAGCCGCGCTCGGGCGGCTGGAGGCGCTGGCCAGGGCGGGCGGCAAAGTGGTTTTCGTGGGACGGTATCCGGAGCTGGTCGCGGGCAGGACTTTCCTGCACGCCAAACCGGGGCCGTCGAACCTGCCTTGGGCGCCGGTGGTCACCGAGGCCGCGCTGTTCGAGCACGCCGCCGATTTCCTGCCGTCGCCCGACCTGAAACTGGAGACGCCGCCGGGAAGCGCAGGATGTCCCGCCGTGAAATACATCCACCGCCATCTCGCCGACGGCGAACTGTATTTCCTGTTCAACGAATCGGAACGCGCGCTGGACCTGACGGCGCAATTCCGAGGCGGGGGCGCGCCGGAGTATTGGGACGCGGTCACGGGCAAGCGGGCGCAGGCCACGGCGTGG
>CAZAAF010000144.1:0-9464 GCA_964482575.1 uncultured Verrucomicrobiota bacterium
GGGACGCCTCGCCTGGGGATTGGGGATAACGCGCGGTTTCGGCGCGGCGGCGCTGGCGGTGTTTGGCCGGCCGGGGAAACAGGGGCCGTTGCCGCCGCCTTTCATGACCCCGCCGGTGGTCGCGCCGCCCGTCATCCCGCCCGCGGTGATGGGTGCGGTGCCTGCGGTCGTCGTGTCTCCATTGGAGGTGACCACGCTGCCGCGTCCCGGTTTCTGGATGCGTCTGGGCGCCGCGGTGCTCGATTGCATCCTGATTTCGATGGTGGTGTCATTCTTTGGAGTCCGGCACGGCGAGGTGATGTCCCTGTTGTTGATGATTTACCTGGTCGGGTTGTGGACGTGGCGTGGCACGACCATCGGGAACATTGTGTTCGGATTGAAGATCGTGCGCACGGACGGCCAGCCGGTGACCCTCGGCGTGGCCATCGTGCGCGCACTGGCCAGCCTGCTGTCGCTGGCGGTCATGGGCTTTGGCTTCTTCTGGATTGCGTGGGACCGCGAAAAGCAGGCGTGGCATGACAAGATCGCCGGCACGCTGGTGGTGCGGATGCCGAGGGGCGTCTCGCTGATCTGATAGCGGTGGTGTTTTGGAAAGAGGAAGGGAATACAATGAGCACACATTACATGATGGGTGGCGACGGCCGGCAATACGGGCCGGTCTCCGTGGACCAAATCAAACAGTGGGTGGCCGAAGGCCGGGCGACGGCGCAGACACTCCTGAAGGTTGAAAGCGGGGAGTGGAAACCGCTGGCGACCTTCCCGGAGTTTGCCGGCGTGGCTGCGGGCGCGCCCCCGGTGGTGACCGGAACAGCCTGGCCGGCGCCGATCCCGCAGAAATCGCGCATCGCCGCCGGCGTTCTCGGTATTTTCCTTGGCGGACTGGGCGTCCACCGGTTCTATCTGGGGTACACGGCCATCGGCGTCGTGCAGATTGTTGTGACCTTCCTGACGTGCGGGCTGGGCCAGATCTGGGGATTCATCGAGGGCATCTGCATCCTGGCCGGCGGCGCCATCACGACGGATGCCGACGGCCGGCCCTTGCGGGACTAACCTCCGGTTGTTTCCGGGCTGTGATTTGACATTCCGTCGAACTGTGATTTGTTACGGGTGCTGTTCGCCAGGGAAGATGAGATCGACCACGGAACGGCACCAACATAACGAATCAGAGGAGACTAAAACCATGTGCGAAGAAACCGTTGTAAAAGTGGGCTGTGAAGTGCCCGATTTCGAAATGGAAACCTACGAGCCGGCCGAGGGCGGGTTCGGCAAGATTTCGCTGGCCGCCCAGAAGCAGGCCAAGAAGTGGACCGTCCTGGTGTTTTATCCGGCCGATTTCACGTTTGTGTGCCCGACGGAACTGGCGGATCTCGCCGACAAGCACGAGGCGCTGAAGAAGCTTGGCGCGGAGGTCATCTCGGTCTCGACCGACACCAAGTTCTCGCACCTGGCGTGGCGGAACTCCGAGAAACTGCTCGAGAACGTCAAGTACCCCATGGGCGCCGACCCGACGGGCAAGGTGTCGAAGCTCTTCGGCGTGTATGACTGCGGCTCCGGCCTCGCGTTGCGCGGCACATTCATCATCAATCCCGACGGCAAGCTCGCGTCGGCGGAGGTGAATTTCTACAACTGCGGCCGCAACATGGACGAACTGGCGCGCAAGATGGAAGCCAACGCGTACCTCCAGAAGCATCCGGAGGAGGCGTGCCCGGCCAAGTGGAAGAACGGCGCCAAGACGTTGAAGCCGTCTGCCGCGATGGTCGGCAAGGTGTACGAAGCGCTGCACGGCTAGAGGCCGCAGGCGCCGGTTTCGGCAGTCGAAACCCGCCGATAATGGACGTTTGCACAGCGGCGCTGGTGATTTCACCAGCGCCGCTGTTGCTTTTTCGGCGGAGGGGATTGCCCGCCAAACACGCCAAAGCACGCGAAAGAGGCATTCGGAGCACGGAATGGAGAATGTACAGGGGAGTCCCGATCCTGACAAAGGTCCCCAACGCCGGACATCTCACGCTCAGTGTTTGCCCGCGTCGGTTCCTCCTCTGGACGTCCTTTGGCGTTTTCAGCGGGTCATCATCCCATCATTCCGGCGGGTAATGACGACGTCGGCGGAACGCGGCATGGAGGCTCACCGCGCCCGCCGACGCTCCGGACGATGGATCACGCCGCGACGGTATCGTGTTTCCGGGCCGCTTCATGTCGGTCCAGCACGAGCCGGCCGATCATGGTCACGGCCTCCTCGGGCGTGACGACATCGGTATTGATCACCAGATGATAGAGCGAGGGGTCGTCGATGTTCTTGTTGAAATTTAGTTTCAAGTAATGCACACGGCCCTGATCGGTCTGCCGGACATATTCCATCGCCTGGTCGGGGGTGAAGTGGAAATAGTCTTGGCAGCGCAGGATGCGTTGCTGGACCGAGCCGACCAGCCGGACGTGGAAGGCGTGCGGGGCGAAGCCGATGATGACATTGGCGCCCCGGCCGACCAGGACGACATTGCCCATCTGGGCCAGACGCCGGATCGTGTCGTTGGTTTTCTCCACCAGTGTCCAGCGCGCGGGGTGCAGGCCGAACAGCTCCTCCACCGTGTCGCGAATAGGGGAGTATTTGTCCTCCGGCATGAACCGGGCAAAACGGTCGGAGAGCTTGTGGTCCTCCAGCACGCGTTGTACCAGATCCTTGTCGAACACCGTCCACGGGCATTCCGCGCCCGTGTCGTGTTCCTGGAGATACTGCGCCACTTTCTGCGCCAGGGTGAAGCCGCCCGCGCCCGCCTGGCGGGAGATGGTGACCACCGGCAACGCTTCGTGCTGGTGGCTCTTCCACGCCGTGCTTTCGGCGCGCTGGGACTGGCAATCAATGTAGGACCGGCAGACTTCGGTGGGAATTCTGAGTTGCATGGTTGTGCCTCCATTCAAAGGTTTGCTTCCGGCACATCTCTCACCTACTTTACGCCCGTTTGGAGGTCTTCGCAAGTGGACCCCGCGCCGCCGCCGGCTACACCCAGGACTTGCGGATCAACCAGGTCTTGATGAGTTGCGTCAGGCCGAGGTAGCAGAGCAACGTCACCGCCAGCAACAGCCAGTAGAGCGGGGGCAGCGGCACGAATCCCAACGCCGACGCCGCGGGCGAGTACGGCAGCCACATCCCGATGGCCATGATGAGGATCGTGGTCATGGTCAACTGCCAGCTCGCGCGCGATTGCACGAACGGGATGAGATTGGTGCGGATGATGTGGATAATGAGCGTCTGCGTCATCAGCGATTCGACAAACCAGCCGGTGTGGAAGAGCGCGGCGGCATAGGTGTCATCCGGCTCGGTGATCTTGCTGAACCGCTCGGCCAGTTCCGGCGGCGGCACGAGGGTCAGGTCGCTGCATTTGAACACGAACCACATCATGGCGTAGGTGGTGTAGTCGAAGATCGAACTGATCGGCCCAATAAAAACAATGAACTTGGCGATCTCCCCCATGTGCCACGGCCGGGGTTTGGCCACTTGCAGCGGACCGACGTTGTCCGTGGGAATCGGCACCTGCGAGAAATCGTAGAGGAGGTTGTTGGTGAGCACCTGAATCGGCGCCATGGGCACGTAGGGCAGCCACGCGCTCGCGCCGATGACGCTGAACATGTTGCCGAAGTTCGAGCTGGCGCCCATGCGGATGTATTTGAGGATGTTGACGAAGACCTTGCGGCCCTCGAGCACGCCTTCCTCGAGCACCATCAGGTTCTTCTCCAACAGGATGACGTCGGCGGATTCCTTGGCGATGTCCACCGCGTTGTCCACGGAAATGCCCACGTCGGCGGCGCGCAGGGCGGGCGCGTCGTTGATGCCGTCGCCCATGAAACCCACCACGTGCCCCTTGCTCTGGAGCGCCTTCACGATGCGCTGCTTGTGCGCGGGCGAGAGGCGCGCAAACACGTGCGTGGTCTCCACCGCCTCGGCCAGTTGCGTCTCGCTCATCGTCTCGACCTGGCTGCCCAGCACGATCCTCCGGGCGTCGATGCCGACTTCTGTGCAGACCTTGCGCGTGACCAGGTCGTTGTCGCCCGTGAGGACCTTGACGGTGACGCCGTGTTGACGCAGGGCACCGATGGCCGTCATGGCGGACTCCTTCGGCGGATCGAGGAACGCGAGGTATCCGGTCAGGACGAGATTCGATTCGTCGGCCTTCGAGTAGGAATCGCGCTTGTCCACGATCTTCGAGGCCACCGCCAGCACGCGGAACCCGTCCTCGCTCAGCTCGTTGACCTGCTGGATGAGGTCGCCGACCAGGACCGGCTCCATCGGGAAGATTTCGCCCTCGCTCTCGAAATGCGTGCACTTCGCAAACACGGCTTCCGGCGCGCCCTTGGTCAGCAACTGCCGTTTGCCGTCCGGTTCCTCAACGGCCACGGACATCATGCGGCGCGAGAAATCGAACGGGATTTCGTCCACCTTCGTGTACTTGTCGAGCGGGATCTGGCCGTGGACCTCCTCATGCTGCAGCACGGCGCGATCCAGGATGTTCTTCAGCCCCGTCTGGAAATGGCTGATGACATAGGCGTCGCGCAACACCTGGTCGCTCTCGTTCTTGAAGACGTCGCAGTGCAACTCCAGGATGACGCGGTCCATCGTGAGCGTGCCGGTCTTGTCGGTGCAGAGCACGTCCATCGCCCCGAAGTTCTGGATGGAATTCAGGCGCTTGACGATGACTTTCTTGCGGGACATCGCCATGGCGCCCTTGGACAGGCAGACCGAGACGATCATCGGCAGCATTTCCGGCGTCAGGCCCACCGCCACCGCCATCGAGAAGAAAAACGCCTCGTGCCACTCGTGCTTGGTGAGGCCGTTGATGAGAAACACCAGCGGCACCATCACCACCATGAACTGGATCATCAGCCACGTGTACTTCTTCACGCCGCGGTCGAACGCCGTTTCGACCTGCTGGCCGGCAAGCGAATGGGCCATCCGGCCGAAGTAGGTGTCGGAACCCGTGGCGACGATGACCGCCGTGGCCGTGCCGCTCTCCACGCTGGTGCCCAGGAAGCAGAGATTGGTGCGCTCGATGGGCGACACGTTCTCGCGCGCGTCGCGCGCGTCGGTTTTCTCCACCGGCATGGATTCGCCGGTCAGCGTGGCCTGAATGACGAACAAATCCTTGGCCGCCAGCAGCCGGACGTCGCCGGGAATCATGTCGCCGGCGGAAAGTTTCACCACGTCACCCGGTACCAATTCCCGGAGCGGGATTTCGCGGGCCTGGCCGTCGCGCACCACCGTGGCGGTGACGCTGATCATGGCCTTGAGCTTGGCCGCGGCATTGTCGGCGCGCGTTTCCTGGATGAACCGCAGCGACATGCCCAGCCCCACCATCAGCAACATCACCGTGCCGGCGCGGGCGTCGCCCGTCGCAAAGGAGAGGACCGCCAGCACCGTCAGCAGGATCACCAGCGGGTTGCGCGCGGCCACATACAGGCGTTGCAGCCATCCCTGCTGTTTCTCACGCGCAATCTCGTTCAACCCGTGCCGCTCCAGCCGCGCCGCCGCTTCCGCTGCCGTCAGGCCGGACGACGACGTGCCGAGCCGCTGCAGCAGCTCGGCGCTGTCGCGGACCGCGGCGTCCTGGACCGGACTGGACGCCTGATTGAGATTCGAATTCTTGGGGGCAGACATGGCTCACCCGTTCTGATGTTTGCTGCACTGAACAAAACCACCCACTCGCAGCTTGAATTTACCAGCCGCGCTGTCGTTGGCAAGGCAATCCCTCCGCAAATACCGGTGCGCGTCACACGATCGTTGCTTGTCATCGCGGTCGTCCGGTTTGTCTCGACGGACGCTGCATTCCGTTTCACAATACGCGCCCGGTGGAATCATGAAGCAGGCAACCTCCTCGAATGCAGTGACCGGCCTGGACAGGATGATGGCGCAGGTTTGCGTCCTGTGCCCCGTCTGCCGACAGGCCCGGAAAAAACAACGCGGCGTGGCTTTCAAGATGGTGCAGGCCGTCGAGGTCCATCTCTGCCCGTTTTGCAGGGCCTATGAGCGCGTCCATGGCCGCAAGGCCCACGAGCCCGCAGCGCCCTGAATCCCTCCGCCGGTGGTTTTGCCGTGAACGTCAACACCAATCGCTGGAACCTCATCCGCTACAGTCGCGCGGCGCCGATTTACGACCTCATCGCGCGCTCGACGCTGCCGCTGCGCCGCCGTTCCCTCGCGCAGCTCGCCCTCCAGCCCGGCGAGCGCGTCCTCCTCGTCGGCGCGGGCACCGGCCTCGATCTCGACTGCATCGCGCCCGGCCCGGTCATCACGGCCACGGATCTCACGCCGGCCATGCTGGAGAAACTCCGCCAGCGCGCCGCGCGGCTCGGCCTGGCCGTGGATGCCCGTGTGATGGATGGCCACGCGCTGGAATTTCCCGACGGGTCGTTCGATGCCGTCATCCTGCACTTCATCGTCGCCGTCATTCCCGACCCCGTCCGCTGTCTCCGCGAAGTCGCGCGGGTGCTGCGACCCGGCGGACGCGCCGTCATCCTGGATAAGTTCGCCCCCGACGAGGGCCCGGTGCCGCTGTGGCTGCGCCTGTTGAATCCCATCGCCTCCCTGGTGGCCACCAACGTCAACCGTCGCCTGGGTCCGCTCCTGGCGGAATCCGGCCTGCGCATCGTCCACCGCGAAGGCGTGACCTGGGGCGGCTTTGTCCAGATCGCGCGGGTGGCCAAAGTCTGATGCGATCCAACGCGGTGTCACTTTCCAGGCTCAGGCTGCAGCGCGCGGCCTGCCCGCCACTCGGCCTCAAACGTCCGTCTCGACACCACCCCAAACTCTACGCTGGCCGTTCAGGGAAATGCGTCATATAATAGCTGCATGTGGCGCTGTGGCCAGTGGTGTTCCGTCCTGGCTGGACTGCCATATCCACCCGGAAACGCAGGATCAGGACCCGCACAAGGAGTTGTGGAATGAGATGCAAAGACGTGACCCCAATTTCCTCCAATGAGAAAATTCTTTAGGCTCTTAGATGATGTACAGATTGCCAAAAGATGGCACTTGGGGCAGGTCTGTGAAAATGGCGGCACTGCGCTTGAACTCTGGAAGGGAACGGCGATTCAGAAAGGACAAGCTTTGACCGTGGAAATCGACCGTCCCGGAAGACCATTGGAGTTCTGCTTGACGAGCTTTGCTATACCGATTGCCAATGCGGCTTTAGGGGCGGCCATTGCTGCAATAGCCGGCACCGATCTTCAGCGCCTCCCCGTTACCATTCGCGGGTGCAAAGACTATGAAGCACTCAACGCAGTGCGAATGGTCAAATGCTTGGACGAGGCTGCGTCTGATTTCATCAAGTGGACACAGAGTGACCACAGGCAGGACCTCGTGGGTCAATACCGCATGGTTACTAGACTCAAGATTGATTCAACGCGTGTGCCCGAAAATGGCCATTTCTTTCGGGTTGAAGGGTGGCGTGTTGCCCTGATTGTTTCCGAAGCAATCAGAGGGGCCATGGAAGATGTTGGATGTGTTGGGGCTCTTTTTCAGGATGTTACTTGAGAAAGGGGTCTGTCCCATGATCTTTGCATGGGGGTGGGATGCAGCCAGTGGTGTTTCGCCCTGCTTGAACTGTAGCATCCGCCCGGGAGCGCGGGATCACGACCCCCGATCATTGACCGCGCGGCTCAGCCGGGGAAGAACGTCCGGCTGATCCAGACCAGCAGGGCGAGCAGCACGACGCCGAGGCCGACGCTCCACGCGATGAGCTTCTTCTCGACGGGCAGCAGTGGCTCCTCCGTCAGTTTCTTCATTTCCTCGGCCACTTTGGGTCGTTCAGACATGCGCGTTCCTCCAAATTGTTCAACCGGCGACCAGCGGCGGCTTGATGCCGTGGAAGAAGAGCCACGAAATCGCCAGCCCGATCCAGATGATGAAGCCGAACAGGCAGACCACGTACACCAGCGCGAGCCGGCCGATGCCTTCCTCGACCAGCCGCTTGAAATTGGACGCCACGCCGATGGTGAAGAAGGTCATCACGAAGAAGATGCCGCGAAACACATTGGCCTCGGCCATCGCCGTCTTGAGTTTCCCCATCAGCGCCGGCGCAGCCAGGCCGAGTGTGAGGCCGGTGGCGAACGTCAGCATGTAGCCCAGGACGAATTTCGGGAACCGCTGCCAGATCTCCGCGGCCCGCACCGGGTCGCCTTCGCGCCGTTCGATCTTCGCGCTCCAGACGATGGCGAGGATGAACGCCCAGACGCCGATGAAGATGTCGATGAACACCTTGATCGCCGCCGCGGTGTTCATGATCCAGCCTTCCTGGTAACGCACACCGTGCACTGCCAGCGCCTGCGCCCGCACCAGCGAATCCGTCACCGCGCCGCTGGCCACGGCCGCGCCGTCGGTCTTCACCGACAGCCCCATCCAGGCGCCGGCCACCATCGGCTCATCGGCGAGGAAATGCTGCGCCACGAACGGCAGCACCACCAGTTCCACCACCGCGAACACGACCACGAGCGATGACACCATGATCGGCACCACCGGCCGCGCGCGGATGGCCGCGCCGGTGGCAATGGCCGCCGACACGCCGCAGATCGAAATGCCCGACGCCAGCGGCGCCGCCCACTCGCGCGGGAATTTGAAGTATTTGCGCGCAACAAAATAAACCAGTCCCCAGTAGATCAGGTACGCCTCGATGATGGCGCAAACGCCGCGGAACATCACCGCCTTCGCCAGCACGATCTGGCCGGCCGCCGCCACGCCGAAAAATCCGCCGAGCAGCACGATGCCGCTCTTGACATACATCTCCGGCCGGATCGCCTCGCGCAACGCCTCGGCGCACCCCGGCAGGAAGTTGCCCACGATCAATCCCGCCGCCAGCGCGACGATGAAACCGGCCTCGGCGGTGAGCTGAAGCGACCAGGAAATCTTGAAGGCGGCCAGTTTGTCGGAGGTTGCCGCGATGTTGGCATAACTCCCCAGGATCCAGCACCCATAGCTGACCCAGAACACCACCGTGAAGGCTACCGCGAAACGTTTCACGTCCGCCCGCAACGCCATCGCGCCCAGCGATGTCACGAGCAGCATGAAAAGGTACGTGAGCAGCAGCGAGAGCGCACCGGGCATTTTCGCACAGGCATCCGACACCGGCGCGAGCGCCCTGGTGACGTCCGTCCAAACCTTCGTCGTCACGCTCCACCCCAGCAGGTCCACGCCCGCCAGCGCGCCGAGGGAGAGAAGGAAGATGCCCAGCCCCATCCACAGGGCCAGCCAGTCTTCGTTAATGCCGCGTCGTTGTTCGCTCATGGTCCCACTTGAGAAAGTGCGGGACTAGTTTGTGGTCCATGGCGCGGAAAGCAAGGGGAGATTCATGAAACCGGCATCCAACTTTGGTCGAACGCAGGCCGAGCCCTATCGGCTCAACACCTGCCGCAGCGCGCCGTCGAGTTCGGGATGGCGGAAACAATAACCGTTCGCGACCAGCCTGGCCGGTGCCACCCGCTGGCTG
>CAZAAF010000145.1:0-9457 GCA_964482575.1 uncultured Verrucomicrobiota bacterium
CGGAATGGGAATATGCGTGTCGCGCCGGCACGCAAACGAAGTTCTGGTGGGGCGATCAAGTGTCGGATGGATTGAAACGGGTGAAATGGATGATGCCCGGTGAATCCCTGCTGTGCCCGGAAACGGTGGATACTTATGGTGTCGCGGGCCGGAATGCGTTTGGGTTGGCGGATATGCTCGGCAACGTCCGCGAATGGTGTCTGGATGGTTTTGATCCGGCGGGGGCTCACGGTGGATTGTACTTGGAGAACCCAGGGAGACGGATATTACGGGGCGGGTCGTTCAATCACCCGCCGGGCGTTACACGGTGCGCGGTCCGTGAACAAATTGGGACGGATTTTTCATACAGCTCTTTGGGTTTCCGCGTCTGTTGCGGTGTGCCCGGTGGCAGCGGGGAACCGGCGGGTTACGCCACGGCGCCGGTGGCCGCGACCGCCCCGGTGACGTCGCCGGTTGCAGCGCCAGCGCCATCCGCAGCACCGCCTCCCGCCGCCGGGTCCACGATGACCACCTCGACCGGGATGGAGTTGGTCTGGATTCCCGCCGGGGAGTTCATGATGGGCAGCACGCCGGAGGAGCGCACGTGGGCTCTCGGCAATGGCGCGTCCGACGGCGTTCTGAAGCGGGAAGGCGATCAACCACGCCGAACCACCATCCGGCAGGGCTTTTGGCTCGGCCGAACGGAATTGACGGTGGGCCAGTGGAAGAAGTTCGTTGAGGAGAAGGGCTATGTGACTGACAGCGAAAAAGCGGGCGAAGCCACGGCTCCCGAAGCACCCGGCAAGAAATGGGCGGGTGCCGTCAAGGGGGTGAATTGGAAAAACACCAACTTTGGATTCATACCGAAGGATAATCATCCGGTCTGTTGCATCAGTTGGAATGACGCGGTCGCTTTTTGCGAGTGGTTGAATGAACGCGAGCAAAAAGGCGGGCGGTTGCCGGCGGGTTGCAAGTTTCGTCTGCCGACCGAGGCGGAATGGGAATATGCCTGTCGGGCGGGAACGCAGACCAGGTTTTGGTGGGGCGATTCCAAGGAGGATGGCGAGCGGCGGTTGAATTGGGCTGGTGCGCAGGATGGATTTGAATATGTGTCACCGGTGGGCCATTTCGGTGCGCGCGGGCGCAACCGGTTTGGATTGGATGACATGCTGGGTAATGTGGCCGAATGGTGTTTGGATGATTTTGACCCTAATGGATCTCACGGAGAATGCTATAAAGGTGATCTCGGTTCCCACGTCGTGAGAGGCGGCAACGTTCGCGACCTGCCTGGAGTTGTCCGGTGTGCCCATCGTGGTGCTGGGTGGCCGTCCCGGGCATCCGCCAATTATGGTTTCCGCGTATGCTGCGGTATGCCCGACGGCAGCGGACAACCCAGCCAGAACACCGCGCCACTGGTGGCCGTTGTCCCGCCGTCGCCACCGGCCAGTGTTGCTCCTCCATCCGCCCCGCCGCCGGCCGCTCCCGCCAAGCCGATGGTGGCCCCCGCGCCGGCCGGCCCGCCGGCGGTGACCTTGCGCGCCGGCAGCGAGGCGGCCCTGCCAAGGACCCTCGACAAGAACTATGAGTTCATGGACACGTCGAAGCCGTATGTGCTGAACGGACGTTATGAGGTGGCCAAGGACGCGGAGCACGTTACCCTGACCGTGGGGCCGGGCGTTGAAATCCAGGGCGGACATCTATTTCTGGCGAACAAGGGGGAGGTCATCATCAACGGGACGCCGGAGAAGCCGGCGGTCCTGCGCGGCGTGACGCTCTCCCAGGAGTTGACGGCCTATCCCATGACGGCCAAATGGACCCTCTTTGACAAGTGCCAGTTGGAAAAGAAGATCGGCTGGTATGCGTACTACTCGTCCAAATGGGCGTGCGATTCCTGTCTGCTGTACAAGTGTACGTTCCCCAATTTGAAGGGCGTTGATTACGGCATCAAGATGACCCACTGCGCGTTTGTGAAGATGAACATCCCGGAGATTGTTCACCGGCAGCCGCGGGAAGGGGCGTTCGACCACATGAAACGGTTGCGTCAGGATTGGAACACAATCACCGGCTGCCAGTTTGTGGATTGCGACGTGCCGCCGACCATCGGGTGGTGTGCGGAGGAGTCCAACTTCATGGGATGTTCGTTCAAACGGGGCGTGGCTTACGAATCCGAATCCCGGACGACCGTGGAAAACTATGTCGCGGACACTGTCGGGGACTTGCCGCATCTGTTGTGGAAAGGGTGCGCGGCGCCCAAAGGGATCTTGCAGGTCACGTATGCTGCCAGGCCGTATTCCACCTTCACGATATTCCCTTCGTTGTTGCGACCGTTGAGCAGCCCGCTGCCCAAGGTTACGGAGGACACGAAGATCATGTCGTGGCTCGCATCCAAGCCGGTGCCGTTTTGTTCGGGGGTGGCGAAACAGAGTTTCACCGTGGCGCAGACCGAGACGCCGCAGAAGTTCGAGGAAATGCCGTCACGACGGCGCGATGCCGACAAGGACAAGGCGAACGACGACAAGGACAAGGCGAAGGAAGAAGCTGCGAAGCCGAGGGTGGCCGAGAAGGCGGACGAGTCGGTGCAGAAGGATGCCCGGAAGTTTGCCCGCAACCAAAGCAGCATCAAGGGCCTGTATGTGGTGCACGCCAATTCCGGCATGCGCCTGGGCGGCGCGCAGGACATCATTGCCACGATCGAACGCGCCGGGAGCGACCGGGAGACGATTTGCGATTTCACCGGCGAGGTGGCCAAGGACACGCAGATATCGATGGAGGAGGCGGAGCGGTTGTTGAAGGTGCGGTATCCGGTTTGGGTGGCGGGCCACAAGATTCGCTTCAGCTACGGCGACAAGTACACCAAGCAATCGGGCGGTTCGGCGGGCGGGGCGTTCTCGGTACTGCTGCTGTCGCTTCTGGACGGGATGCAGATCGACCCCACGTATGCCATGACGGGCGATGTGACGGTGGACGGCAAGATTCGCGAGATTGGCGCGGCGGCGGAGAAGATCCGCGGGGCGTATCTGGAAAAATGCGCCATCGTGGCCATTCCCGTGGCGAACAAGGAGAACCTGAACGACCTTGCCGTCCTCTATTCGCCGGCGATGCTCTGGAACATCCAGATTTTCTCCGTCGCGACGCTCGACGATGCCGCGTCGGTGGCGCGGGTGGATCGCGCGCCGAACCTGGCGAAGGCCATGGAGATGTTCGTCCGGGTGCAGCGGTCGTTGGGAGCGAACGCGACGGCGGCGGCGCTGCGGAATCCGGGACTCTACCGGATGATCTGGGAGGTGCAGCGGCTGGCACCGAATCATCTCTCGGCGGAGTTCATGCTGCGGGCGGCGAACAACCAGTTGCCGGCCACGCTGAGCCTGGGGGGATCGATGGAGGAAATCTGGGCGGCGGCGGGGCCGTTGCTGGGGTTCCTGTTTGCGGACTACAAGGAGCCGGAGAAGTCGAAACGGTATTACATGGAACGGGTGCCGTCGGAGGCGTTCAAGACGGCGATGGAGCGGCTGAACTGGTTGCAGATGCGATTGCACCCGAAGACGCGGGACCTGCGGGCGGCGATGGCGGATTACATGGTGAGTCTCGACCAGTTGCACCGCGCGTCCGCGTTTTCTGCGGGGACGTTGAGGCTGCATTTGGACAAGCGCGACCGGGTGTTGGGGGAGGCGCTCAAGATGGGTGTGGACCGGAAGGTGCTGGAAGAGATGATGCACTGACAGGACCGTTGGCCGGAAGGTGTGGAATCGAAGATGTCGTGAAAGAGGAATGGCAATTCTGGACGGGGTTGTGGGTGGCGGGCTTGGGCTTGATCGTTGTGTCCGGGATGTTGCGTGGGTTCCTTCCCGGCTCGATGCCGTTGCCCGCGGTGATGGCGCTGCTGATTCTCGTCGGCGTCGCCCTTATTGTCCTGTTCAGGCAGGTGAGGCGCAAACGGTGAAGACGATGACCAGAACACAGAAAGCACTGTTGCGTGTGTTTGGATGCCTTGTGCTTCTGGAATGCCTGTATGCTTTCTTTGTAGGGTTTCATCCGCCGCTGCGTCAGGAATGGGCGATAAGCTTCCTTAGAAATGGCGTGGGGATCCTGTCCGTTGTCTGCTTTGTGGCAACCCTGGTGATGTGTGGGGTGAAACGATTTCGTGGCGGTTCTTTTTTGAAGTTCATTCTGGCGTGGCCGTGTCTGGTCATTGTGGGTCTTCCGACGTTTTGTGTGGTCATCGCGGCGGTGTCCGGGGCCATTGTGCGAGTGAAGATGGTGGGACCTGACGATGTTGTTCGAGAGGGGCGACATCTCCTGGTTGCAGACTTCAAGGAATCAAGTCAGGAACCTTTCGACCTGGACAAGGTAGAAGAGGTCAAGCGGTTGGCTTCTGGCATCGCTAGACTTGATCCCATGGGGGTGTGGAAACACTGGCGCCACGTCAGTATCAAGATGTGTGGGTCCCCGCAATTCATGGGCTTTGTGATCGTGCCGGAAGGCAACATCTTGCCGGAGAGTCCCCCGGGAACGATGACTTGGAAAATCACCGACGGGTTGTATTGGGTGATTTATTCGGCATGGGATGTCAAAACTCCGGGTACGAGTCCGGCATGGTATCCGGCTTACACTTCACTGGACTATGAACCCATGGTGGCGGCTGTCGTCAATACCACCGTGTCGAATTACCTGTTCCGACTTCGTGCGGATTTGGTGGACCTGAGCAAGGAACACCAGATCCTGAAGGGTGTGGAGGAGGCCGTGATTCGGGACCATCCTTACAAGAGGCGGAAAGACAGTGTGGATCAGATGCTGAGTTTTGCAAAAGATGCGAGAGATGGAGGATATGGTCGCACTTTGGATTCATGTAACGGAATCTTTATCGAGGCATTTGTCACGGATCGGTTCATGAAGCACGAAGGGAACTGGCAATGGTGGGTCAACTGTCACGCCCATGACATAGAGGTGTATTACGATGTCAAGGTCGGGCAGAACTGGGCGAAGGCCGAACAACCGATTTTGGATTGTGTCTACAGGCGTTTGTTGGAACTGGTGAACGCGCTGAAGAGCGTGGGCTGCCAAGGCGTGGCGGAATTGAAACCTGCTGCTCCGCACTGACCTTTCGTCATCGTCTTCATCCCAACGGCCGCATACCGTGGTTGAACCCGACAGGAGACCGCCATCTGCCTTTCACGAGCCCCCTCCGACCGCCGTTACTGTTTGTCGATCACGACCTTGCGGAAGGCGGTGCAGCCACGGGGGACGATGATCCGGCCGGTGCAGTCGAAGCAGAACAGGAAACCGTCCATGTCCCTGAGCAGGCTCATGGGGATCTTGGTGATGACCGCGTTCGGCGTCAGTTCGACCGTCGCGCCTTTCGACTCCAGGGGACGCTTCATGTTGAGAGTGTCGTAGCTCCGGAGTTTGTCGTACCGGGTGGTGTTCGGCGTCTTCACGAAATCCTCCCCGATCTTGTACGCGGCGAGGAAGAAGAGGAAGGCCGGCCCGATCTTCAATTCCTTGGGCCGGTCGGCCTTGATCCAGAGCGCATCGTCCACGACGGCGAACCTGACCCACCGGGTGTCGGACGTGAAGGTGTAGTCCCAGTCGGGTTTGCCGGGGGACGTGGAGGACTTCTGTTTCTTGACGGTGAGCAGGGGGAGGTCGTTGAACAACTCGTTCTGGCGCACAAACGAGAGGAGATAAAAGGCGCTGACGCGCGTCTGGGAGTTGTACGCCAGCATGGCCTGGTGCTTCTTTTCGATTTCCTCCGGCGTCAACTGGAGCTGCTGCCATCGCATCGTGGGGGCGAGGTCGCCAAAAAACGATGGCGGCGGCGTCTCCATCTTCAGTTCCGGATGGTAGTCGTGGGGCGTGGGCCAGTGCGGCACGTGCACCAGGTAGGGAAAGACCTGCGGCTCGGGCATCTCATCCATCAAGTCGGCCAGCACGACCTGCAGGTAGAGGTAGAGCGCCCAATGGTCGCCGTTGACATCCGCCGGGTGCGACACGAAGACCTTGGTCGGCTTGTAATCCAGCATGACCTTCTTGAGGTCGCCGAGGATGCTGTTGCCCTTGAACTCCTTTTTGTAGGACTGGCTTTCGTCGTAAGGAACGGCGGTTTTTTTGCTGAACATGCTGCGGTAGGGTTTGTTGTTGTCCCAGTTGAAGACAAACATCTGGTCGGTCCCGTGGTCGGGATAGCCCAGGAACAGCAGGTCGTCTTCCTTGACCCCGAGGATGCCCATGGCCTTGACGGCTTCCTGCTGGCGGCGTTTGCCCAGCGTGACAAAATCGCCCTCGGAGAGCAGGAGCAGGCGGATGGGGAAGAGCAGGGGATTGGAGAACAGGATGGAGAAGATGTTGTTGTCGCCGTTGGTCAGGTACACGACCTTGACCCGGGCGCCGGCTTTCAGCGCGTGCAGGATGACGCCGGCGCAGCCGATGGTCTCGTCGTCCGGATGCGGCGCGAGCACGAGCACGCGGTCGCCTTTCTGGAACGCCGGAAGTTCGGAGATGTTCTGGGCCTGCGCCGTGACCGCGCCCAGCACGACGAGGCTCAGGGCGAGACAACACGACAGAATCCGGCAGTGTGTGTTCATGGTTCGGTTGTTGACCTCTGCATTTCCGGCATGACGTCGTTGGTTGAAAGCTGAGAAAGCCTTGGCGGTGGAATTGTCCATGCGCCCCCGGAAACCGCAAGCCATTTCAGCGGGCCGGCGGATGGGCGGGGAGCGTAAAGCGTGAAGCGTGAAGCGGGGGGCGGGGAGCGAAGCGGAAGGCGAATGGCGTAGCGCAGACTTCCAAGTCTGCTGTATCGCGGATTTCCAATCCGCCGGTCGTTCTGCCTGGAGGATGCATCTCCTGTTATGAACGCCCCGCCGGCTGGAAGCCGGCGATATTCACCACGTTTCACGTGGCAAGGGTTGGAAACCTGCGCTACAGCGCGCGTGTCCTGTCGAACAACGCCTTCCGCCAGGGGAAGGGCGGGGCGTCCCGAAGCGGTGGTGTTGCCAAAGAAGATAAACAGCATCGTGATTGCAGCGATTCGGCGATGTAGTCCGGGTCCCCTGACCCGGCGGAATTATTATGATGATCGCCGGGTCAGGGGATATTTTTTTTCATGCGCCCGGGGTCTGGGGACCCGGCCTACATCGCTCCAACCGATCCGGTCCGCTCTACGCTCCTCCGCGCCGCGGCGGGATTTGTTCTTGAGTTGGCGCGGGGGGGTTCCTAATCTCACGCGACCTTTTCGAGTCCAACAGATTCAACCGGAAGGAAAACACGATGCAGACCAGTCGCCGTACGTTTCTGAAGCAAGTCGCCACCACCACTTTTGCCGCACCCTTCATTCTCCCCTCGCATGTCTGGGCCGCCGAGACCGCGCCGAGCCGCAAGCTGACGATGGGGTTCATCGGCGTGGGCAAACAATCCCGCGGGTTGCTGGGCGGATTCCTCGGCATGGACACGCGCGTGGTGGCGGTGTGCGACGTGGACACCACCCGCCGCGAGAACGCCAAGAAACGCGTGGACGATTACTACGCCGCGCGCCCCGAGCTGAAGGCCGGCGACACGTCGTGCGCGGCCTACAATGATTTCCGCGAGATCATCAACCGCAAGGACATCGACGCGGTCTGCATCGCGACGCCGGATCACTGGCACGCGTACATCACGCTGGCGGCGTTGCGCGCGGGCAAGGACGTGTATTGCGAGAAGCCGCTCACGCACAACATCCACGAGGCCGTCGAGGTCATGCGCGCCGTGGACGCCAACAAGCGCGTGCTCCAGACCGGCTCGATGCAGCGGTCGAGCAAGGAATTCCGCATCGCGTGCGAGCTGGTGCGCAACGGCGTCATCGGGAAGATTTCGCACGTGGAGTGCCAGTTCGGCGACCCGGCGATTCCGTGCGACCTGCCGGAGGAGCCGATGGAGCCGGGGCTGGACTGGAACTTCTGGCTCGGGGGCGCGCCGGAGCGCCCGTACAATGCCATCCTCAGCCCGCGCGGCATGCACGACAACTTCCCCATGTGGCGCAAGTACCGCGAATACGGCGGCGGCATGGTCACCGACTGGGGCGCGCATCATCTGGACATCGCGCAGTGGGGCCTCGGCATGGATGACAGCGGCCCGGTGGAGGTGTTGCCCCCGGCGGCGCCCGACGCCAAGCGCGGGTCGAAGCTGGTCTATGCCAGCGGCATCACCGTCGAGCACAAGGACGGCTTCGGCGTCCACTTCTACGGCGCGGACGGCGAGGTGCTGGTCAATCGCGGCAAGTTCAAGATGATCCACAAGGGCGAGGTGATCGCCTCCTACACCGGCGACAAGACCAACGAGGAGGAGAAGAAGACCTCGTGCATGGCGCAGGTGCAGAAGGCCGAGCGCGCGTTCCTCAAGGACGCGTCGGTCAAGCTCTATGAGAGCAAGAACCACCTGAACGATTTCCTGGAGTGTGTGAAGTTGCGCAAGAAGCCGATCACGAGCGAACAGGTGGGCGGGCATTCCGCCATCTGCTGCCACCTGATGAACCAGAGCTACTATCACGGCCAGAAGATCAAGTGGAACCCGAAGAAGTTCACCTTCGTCGGCGGCACGGGCGACCCGAAGTGGCTGACCCGCGACTACCGCGGTTCGTGGAAGGTGTAGGCGGACGCGGCCGGAATAAGTTTGTGGTTGAAGAGGGACGGTGCACAGCACCGTCCCTCTTTGTTTTGTGGGTGAGCAGGGGCAGGGTGCCGGGAGTGCCCCACCGTGTTTTTTTCGCCGCCGCGCCGTTCATCTTCCATTCATCCGGCGTTAATCCAAACGTAACTTGACGGTCCGGGGTGTTGCGCGAACTTAACCTGTCAGTGACGCAACCGTAACAATCAATCCACGGAGCACAATGAAATCTCAAGCAGCAGTCAGCAGGATGGCAGGGGTGGTGGTTCTTCTGTCCGCCAGCCTTGCGCAGGCGGATTCGGTGACGATGGTGAGTCCGGAAACGGCGCAGACCGATGCGTGCAGTTACGTCGAGAAGGCGTATTTCGAACACTTCGACGGCGACCCGGCGCTCTATGCGAACGTGACCTTCAGCAACGACATCTATGTCGGCGACGGCCAGCCTCTCGCACGGGACTATTTCGTGTTCAAGTTCCCGGGCGTGACGTTCGACCCGGCGACGAAGACGTTCTACGCGGCGGGTGACGCGGGGCACAGGGTGCCGGTGGCGGTGATGGAGGACGGGTGGCTGGGTCCGCGCATCCGGCCGCTCGCGGGCACGTGCGTGTACATCTGCAACAACGGTGGAACCCTGCAGTTGAGGTTGAGCGCGACGACGAATCCAAGGGTGGAGCGTGCCCAACATTGGGTGCCGCGCAGCGGGGCCGGCCTGGCCTCGCAGGAGAGTCTCTCGGCCCGCTGAATCCGCGCCTGGGCCGGAGCGGAGGAGGGGGAGCGGAGGATGGGGAGCAGATGGGAGTTGGGAGATGGGAGTTGGGAGATGGGAGTTGGGAGATGGGAG
>CAZAAF010000146.1:0-9442 GCA_964482575.1 uncultured Verrucomicrobiota bacterium
AGGGACTGGCCACATACAGCGCCCGCCACATCCCGCAACAGGGAGGAGTAGTTTTCTTGAAGCCAATCCACATAAAAATCATTGGGCGTGGCCAGCGTCAGTGCGTCGGCCGTCAATGTGTGCGGCTTGAGCGGCGCGAACCAGAGATTGAACAGTTGCGGACTAACCCGGGAACGCAACAAATCGCTGGCACTTTGCCACAACGACTCTGCATCGAAATTCATTGAAAAATCCTTGAAAAAACAGCGCTAAAATCCAGAAAGCACAAAGTTATTCACAGCTTTTTCGCAAGACCGCCGGTCCGAAACGACAGGGCATTCCCACCCAACAGACCTCCAAAAAACTCACGAAAACACCCATTTTTGCCTCCAAAATCCATATTTTACCAGTGACCAGCCCCCAAGGGCGTGCCAAACCGTCCCACACAGTCAAAACCGCGACTCACGGCAAATCCAGACTCCAAACAAATCCGACAAGTTATTCACAGCTTATTCACAACGCTTGCTTCACCCGTTTCGCTTGCCGCGAATGGCCGCGGAGCCTAATCGCGCCGGGCAGGTGAGGCAAGAAAAATAAGAACAGAAACGGGAAAAATTTTGTCCCCCTTGTTGCCGTCCTGGCGTTCGTTCTTCCCATCGTCCAACGCCCCGGGGAAAACGAAAAGGCCGGCCCGGAAAACCGGACCGGCCTTTCGTTGTACTCCAACGGTTTATACGTCGTAGTAGAGGTGGAACTCGAACGGATGCGGACGCAGACGGACCGCATCGTACTCCTTCCGCTTCAACTCGATGAACGTCTCGATCAGGTCCTTCGTGAACACGTCGCCCTTGAGCAGGAACTCGTGATCCGCTTCCAACGCGTGCAACGCGCCGAGCAGGTTGTCGGGCACGGTCGGGACCTTCGCCAGTTCATCCGGCGGCAGCTCGTAGATGTTCTTGTCGAGCGGTTCGCCCGGATCGATGCGATTCTGGATGCCGTCGAGACCGGCCATCAGCATCGCGGCGCAGGCGAGATACACGTTCGCCGCGGGATCGGGCGGACGATACTCGATGCGCTTGGCCTTCGGATTCTCCGAGTAGGTCGGGATACGAACGGCGGCCGAGCGGTTGCGGGCGCTGTAAGCCAGGTTCACCGGCGCCTCAAAACCGGGCACCAACCGCTTGTAGCTGTTGGTGGTCGGGCTGAGGATGGCGCAGAGGGCCTTGGCGTGCTTCAAGAGACCGCCGATGTAGTACAGGGCCATGTCGCTGAGACCGGCGTAGCCCTTGCCGGGGAAGAGCGGCTTGCCCTTCTTCCACAAGGACTGGTGGCAGTGCATGCCGCTGCCGTTGTCGCCAAAGAGCGGCTTCGGCATGAACGTCGCGGTCTTGCCGTGCTTCTTGGCCACGTTCTTGACCACGTATTTGTAGATCTGCATCTTGTCACCGGTGCTGACCAGCGTGTCGAAGCGGATGTCGATTTCCGCCTGACCGGCCGTGGCCACCTCGTGGTGCTGGCGCTCGATGCGCACGCCCATCTCTTCCATCAGCAAGATCATCTCGGTGCGGATGTCCTGCTGCGTGTCCGCGGGAGCGACCGGGAAGTAACCTTCCTTGTGGCGGATCTTGTAGCCGGTGTTGGGCATTTCCTCGCGGCCGGAGTTCCAGATGCCTTCGATGGAGTCCACGGTGTAGAACGTGCCGTTGCTCTTGGAGTCGTAGCGCACGTCGTCGAAAATGAAGAACTCCGCCTCGGGGCCGAAAAACGCCTGGTCGGCGATCCCGGTGCTCTTCAGGTAGGCTTCCGCCTTCTCGCCGACACCGCGCGGGTCGCGGCTGTACACTTCCTTCGTCACCGTGTCATGGGCGGTGCAAAGGAGGCTGAGCGTCGGGACGGCGCAGAACGGATCCAGAATCGCCGAGTCCAGATTGGGCTTGAGGAGCATGTCGCTCGACTCAATGCCCTTCCAACCGCGGATCGAACTGCCGTCAAAGCCGGGCCAATCGTCCACCAGCATGTCCTCGCTGAGTTCGCTGATGGGCATGGAGAAATGCTGCCACGTGCCGTGCAGATCGCTGAACTTGAAGTCCACGATCTTCACGTCCTTTTTCTTGATCAACTCGAATACGTCTTTGGGTGTCATTGGTACCTTTCTTCTATACTTCTTTTCTCTTCTGTCGAACTAGTTCTCGCCTCGCTGTTTCGTAAAGCGGGCAGACATTGCCCGCTTTTCAATTGTCTTTGCAAGAGCATTTCGGCTTGGACGGGGTTCGATCCCACGTTCAAGCCGAAATGATTCACGGTTCACTCTCGTCACCTCTCTCCACGCGTCCCGCATCCAGCTTAGAACGCGTAGATGACGTCCAGCGACACCGTCAAGATTCCATTCTGATAACCATCCACGGCATTGCCGTACATGGACGGCGTGATGCGGTCATAACGCGCTTCGATTCGCGGCGTCAGGTTCTTCCAGATATTGTCGAACGAGCAACTGAGCGTGACGTCTTCCACGTGCCCCTTGTCGGTATTCGCCATCGCCGCCGTGCCGCCCCAACCCATCTCGGCATTGGCCGCGCTGCCGTTGAAGCTGAAGCTCTCCAGACGGAGGGCCGTGGAGAAATGGGGCAGCCATTGATACTTGGTGTAGCCTGCCACACCCCACCACATCGCCTCGGGAGCGCCGGCGCCCAGGACCGTGTCCATGCGGGTATCGCGGCCGTAGATGCCTTCCAGGGCGAACGTCCATTTCTCGTTCCACTTCGGGTTATAGGTGATGACCTCGTTGGCTTCCCATTTGTTGCCGTTGTTGTTGCCCCCGTGCTCCGCACCGGCCACGCCGATGGTGGCGAGGACGAGTTGTCCACCGAGCAACGTCACACCCACGCGGCCCGTGACGGACTTGGCGGAGTTGTTGTCGGCCACCGTGCCCGCCGCGGAATAATCCGAGAAGCTGTTGACCACGCCGAACTGGGTGTCCACGATGTCATTCCACTTGTAGCTCAACAACGCACCGGTTTGCGTCAGCGGCTCGCTGTTGAAGATGTAGCTGCGGCTGTAGTTCCAGTTACCCGGGGCGTCAATGACTTCGTTACCCAGCAGGGTTACAAACCGGCCCAATTTGACGTCCACGCCACTGCCGACGGGCAGACGGAACGCCACATAGGCTTGTTCCATGAAGAAGCTGGAGCCGCTGCCGTTGCCGGCGGCCAAGGTGTTGGCGGTCTTGCCACCCATCACATCCACCCGATATCCCGCGGCAAAGTCACCGTCTCCCAAGGGCTTCTCCAGCGTGAGTTTCGCCTGATCGACATCAAAACCATTCCGGTTCGGATTGAACACGCGGGCCGGCGTGGAACCCGGATCACCCGGCGAGCCGTTGGCACCCCAAGACTTCTGATAGGAAGTTTGCACATAACCGCTGATTTCGGTCCCCTCGAGGAATTCCAGCGTCTTGGGGGCGATCTTGGCTGGTGCCGGGGCGCTAATGACTTTTGACAGGTTCGTCTCGTCGGCGGCGAGCGCCCAACCGCTGCCCAACATGCACGAACCAATAAGTCCAATGACCACGCATTTTTTATTCATAGATGCTATTTGTCTCCGCTTGTTCGCGTAAAAATAGCAACGCTTGTGCCATGGAGCTTACACTCTTTTTTTCAACGATTTGTGACGATAGCGTGACAAACTAGTCATACGATTGTCTTTTTTTGACCAAGGGGACCAAAACAGAACTTCAGGACGCTGCCAATGGGGGAGGAAATCCAGCGAGGATTGGATGGATACAAAGCCCGACTACAGGCACTTCCTTTCCGATGCGTGTTGTTTGATCCAAGGGGCTCCTTGCCTGTCTTCCGGTTGAATGCAGAACCGCCTGGCGGTTCAAAATACATAGATCATATCGAACGACACGCTCACTTGGGTGCGTGAGCCATCACTGCCGTCGGACGCCGCCTGGAACACCGGCCGGTTGGCCCGGTCCCAACGCACCTCGACGCGCGGCGTCAGGTTGGGCCACAATCGCTCCAGCCACATCGACCACGTCACCGCCTGATAATCCAGTCCGTGCACCATCGGGCTGAGCGGCATCGGCCCGAGGCCGCCTGCCCCGTCAGTCCGCGCGCCGTCCGCGTCGCTGAAGTACTCGCAACGCACCGCCGTCACGACGAACGGCGTCCATTGGTAGCGCGCCGACGCCAGCGCGCCCCACCACGAGACATTGCCACCATGGTAAGCGCCGGTACTGTCCACCATGCCGTCCTCGCTGCCGTAAAGCGCGTTGAACGTCAGCAGCAGGTTTTCCATCGGCGGTTGCCACGTCAACACGTCGTCCACGATCCAGCGATTGTTGGAACTGTTTCCCGGTTGCTCCGGGCCGGACAGGACCGTCACTGCGTTCTTCAACTTGCCGTCCATGAGCGTCACCCCGACGCGGCCCACCACCGTCTTGCCGCTGTTGTTGTCCTGCACCGCGTCCCAGCCGTTGACCACGCCCACCTGCGTGTCGAGCCAGTCGTTCCACGGGTAACTGAGCAGCGCGCCGGTGAGGGTGTACGGCTCGCCGAAGCCGAAGATGTAGCTGTGGCTGAAGAACCAGTTGGCCGGCGCATCGATGGACTCGGAGCCGGCTGGCGAGGCGAACTTGCCGAACTTCACTTCCAGCCCCGCGCCCAGCGGCAGACGGGCGTTGACGTACGCCTGCTCCAAATCCAGCGCCGAACTGGAGCCGGTGCCCTGCCGCCGCGTCAGTTCATTCGGGTTCGAGGAGAACAGCCCGTAGGAATGAATCCGTTGCGCATCCTGGCCGGCGATGAAATCCGTGCGAAAACCCGCCGAAGCCTCCGAGTCGTCGAGCGGGCGTTCGAGGGAGACCTTGGCTTGGTTGATGGAAAAACCGTCGCCGGTGGTGTTGAACTGCCGCGCCCCGGCCTGCCCCGGCGAGTCGCGCGTTACAAACGTGTGTTGATACGAGGACTGCACGTAACCGCTGATGGTCGTGTCCTGCAGAAACTCCAGCGTCCGCGGCGCGATCTTCTCCGCCGCCGTGCCGGACGCGGCGAGGAACATCCCCGCGAGCACCGGGACTGCGATTGAGAACGGAGCGCGCATGACGTTTGCCAACCGCCCCATCATGACACGAAACCCCGCCGCAGGGCAACACGACAGACGGCGACTTCCCGTTCAGTGGTGGCAGCAGGCAGTGCCGTGTCCGGCGTGGGTCGCGGTCCTCGCCGGCACGCCGTATTTTTTCGCCAGGGCTTCGGCCAGCGCCAGGAACTTCTCATGCGTGCCCCGGCCCATTTCCTCGGTCTCCACCTTCTCGAAGGCCGCCATCAATTCCACCTGGTCTTCGTCGGTGAAGGCCTGGTTGGCCATCGAGAAGAGGCAATGGTCCTCCTTGTCGATGTGTTGACGGAGCAGGTTGATGTATTCCGAGCCTGCTTTCGTAAAGCGTTCCAGGGCGGCAGGATCCGCCTGTGCCGCGGCTTCCAACGCCTCGCTCATGGCGCGGATGCACGCGCGCCCCGTTTCATGTTCCTGGCGCATCACGCCCGTCGGACCGCCCTCGGTCGGAAAGCCCTTGGCCTCCATCGCCGGGAACAAATGCGTCTCTTCTTTCCCATGGTGGCATTGATCGGCAAAGGTCCGGAAGAATTGGATCGCATCCGTTGCGTCCTTCGCGTCCAAACGGCCGCGGTTCTTGGCTTCAGTGATGATTTTTGCAAGGCAATCCAGCACCTGCTCGATCACCCGGTGTTCGCTGCTGAGTACGTCTGTCGGTTTCATAGTTTGTTCTCCGTTCTATGGGAGAACCTTCCATGAACCGCCAGAAGCCGCGTTGATTCAGGTCAACAGGAATGCACGTTTGTTTGGACCCGTTTTTTCTGCGAAGCCGGCGAGATGAAACCGGGTTGCGCCAACTGGCGTTACTCTTCGCGCAGCGCGCCGAGCATTGGCACGCGCCACGCCGCGCGCACGGCCAGCACGCTCGACCCGAGTCCGGCGGCGATGACCAGCGCCAGCATCCCCGCGAGCTGGCCCCACGGCAGCACGTCTGCACGGGCCGCCAGGTGCGGCGCCACCGCCAGCAGCGCGCACCCCGCACCGCAGAGCAGGCCGGTCAGCAGCAGGAAACCGTTTTCCGCCAGCACCAGCACGGCCAGCGCCCGTTGCGGGAAACCGAGCGCCCGCAACAGGGCCAGTTCGCCGCGCCGCTCCAGCACGTTGCGCAGCAGGATCGCGCCCAGCCCCAGCGTGCCGAGCACGAGGCCCAGCCCGCCGAGCATCTGGAACGTGGCGAGATACGTGTTCTGGATCACCGCAAACGACGCCAGCCGCTCCGCCGTCGGCGTGGCGTTGAAACCATAATCGCTCAACGCCTCCGCCAGCGTTTGCGACACCGCCCGGCCCCGCTCCACGGGCGCTTCGATCAGGAAAAAGCCGTAGCCGCCTTGGCCCGGGAAAAGTCGCAGGAACCGCGATTCCGCCATCACCAGCTCGCTTTGGAAAAGGCTGCCACTGAGCAGGCCCACCAACCGTAGCCGCACCGCCACGCCGTGGTCGTCGGTGATGACGAGGTCTTCGCCCAGGCCGCGATGCAGAATCCACTCCGCCGTGTCGGCGTCCGCGAACACCGGCACCACACCCGGGCCAAAGTCGCGCCGCAACAGACGCCACGGGTTCGCCTTTTCGTCGTTGGTGTTCGCCAGCGTCGCCGCGAACCGGAAACCACCGCGCTCGATCAACGCGTCCGTTGCGCCCAGGATGCGCGGTTTTTCCGGCGCGTAGAGGTTCAGACAGCTCGCGTCGTCGCCCGGGCGCAGCCGCAGCGGCGTCACCTGCACCCCGGCGAGCGCCGCCGCGGCGGACGACAGGCCGAGCGCGTCGCGGCCTTTCGGCGAGTTCAGGTCCTGATGCAGCGGCACGTCCGATTCCGCCACGAGGAGGAAGCCGCCGTTGCCGGAGGATTTCTCCGGGGCGCCGCCGCCCGGTGCCTGGTGAAACGCCGTGATCGCCAGGATGAGAAACGTCGCCGACGCCACCAGCCCCGCCGTCAGCACGCTGCGGCCCGGATGCCGTGCGCCGTTGCGGATGCCGAGCCACGCCACGCGGTACGCACGGGTCGGCAGCGGCGTGTCGGCGGCGGGGCTTGGCTCGCGTCGAAACCAGCCGTCCACGAACGCCAACGCCGCCACGAGCAGCGCCGCGCCCCCGCCGAAAAATCCCATCGCCGCCCGCTCGGTCCCGCCGGAGGCCGACGCTGCCAGGGATGCCCCCGCTGCCAGCAGGGCCGCGCCCGCCACCGTCCAGCGCAAGCGCACCGCACGCGCGCCGGCCGCGGGCGTTTCATCGCCGACGAATTTCCCCGCCAGCAGCCGCACCGGTTCGCGCCGCCGCAGCGAGCGCGTGGTCCGCCAGACCGACGCGAGGGCCACGAGCACGCCGCCCGCGCATCCCGCGGCGAGTGAGCCGCCGGTCAGCGCGAGTTTCAGGAACGGCGTGCCGACCGCCGGCAGCCACCAGGTGCGCAGCCCGGCGATCATCAGCGCGCCGTACACGGCCGCGCCGGGCACGCCCAGCACGCCGCCCGTGAGGGCGGCGGCCGCGGCTTCGAGCAACAACAATCGCCGCACCGCGCGCACGGGAAACCCGGTGGCGAGCAGGATGCCGATCTCCTTCGCGCGCTGCTCGACGCCGAGCCGGAACAGCAGCGCCACGAGCATCGCCGCCGACACGATGAGGAAGAAGCTGAACCCGAAAAACAACTGGCCGAAATCCGTCGAACCCTCCGCGGCGCGCAGCCCCTGCTCCTTCACGGGCTGGAACTGGAGGCCGAGCTGGCCGGGCGTGAGCGAGGACAGGAGTTTCATTTCGAAAAGCGCCGCCATCTTCTTCAAGTCCTCTTCGCCGGGCGAACCGGACCCGCTTCCGGATGGCGCGAGCCGTATGGAGGTGAGGTTGCCGAAACGGCTTGTCCACAGCCTCTGGCCCGTGGCGAGCGAGACGAACGCCTTCGGCGTCGCGCGATGCTCGTTCCAGTAGGTCTCGTCTCGGGGCCGCACACGCTTGAGGTCCACCGGGAACGGCGGGTCCCAGTCCGCCATCGTCTTCGCGTCCGAAATGCCGGGATATTCCGGCGTGAGCGTTGGGTCGGTCGCCGCGCCAGTGAGTGCGACGATGCCGGCGAGCCGGAACGTGTGCTCCGCCGTCTGCAACTGCCCCTGCGCGTCCGCGGCGTAGTAAACGAGCCGCACCGCGTCACCGGGCTTCGCCGCCAGGTCCGCTGCCGCCCATTCGTTCAAGAGAATCCCGTCATCGCCCGGTTCGGGCGCCGGCTCGCCACTCGTCAGGCGCAGCGCGCCGGACGGGCTCCGGGATTTGAGATTTGGGATTTGGGATTTGGGATTTGGGATTTGAGTCTTCAGATTTGAAATCTGAGATTTGAAATCCAAAGCGGTGACGGTCGAATATGGGATTTCATTTGTGCCGATGGCGAGGGTGTTCGCCAGGTACGTCAGCGTCGGCGTGGCGGTGATGTGCAGTTCCGCGGCGGCAGCGAGCGCGGCATGGACCACCGCCGGCTCCAGGATCATCCGCCCGCTCTCGATCGACACGCAGCCGCGCGCGGCGCGGACGCGCAGTTGCAGGTCGAGGTCGGCGGCCGTCCATGCGTTTTGGAGCCGCGCCTGGAGCGCAGCGGGCGGCTGGCCGGCGACGAACAGCGCGTTGGCGCGGCCGGCGAGCTTGAGCGCGCGCTGGAGCGTGGCCAGCGGGACGAAGGCGTTGCGAGGAAGTTGCTGGTTCGCCTGCAGGCTGAACCGGCCGACGCCCCTCGATGGGATCACCGCCGCCACGGTCAACGGAATCGTTGCTACCACGTCGCTGCGCCGGCCCATCACCGAATCCCGCGGCACGGAGGAGGGCTTTTCAAATCGCAACAACACGCGGCTGCCCGCCTTCACATCCAGTTCCCGCGCAAGCGTGTCGTTCAGCAGCACGTCGCCGTCGCGCGGCCGCACCGCCGGCGGAGGATCGGCCAGTTTCCAGAACCGGTCCTCCACGCCGAGGACAGTGACCTGCCCCGCGCGGGCATTGTCGGTCATGGCGCTGCCGCGGAGCAGGATGGCCGGCGCGGCGTCGAGGTCCGCGGCGAGTTGCTCGCGGAAAAGCCGCCCCGCCACCAGCGCGCCCTCCACGCGGCCGAGCCGTTCCAACGTCAGGTCGCGCAGGCTGGCACGGACCGAATCGCCGACCATGAGCGAGCCGGTGAGCACCGCCGTGCCGACCGCCGCGCCGAGGCTGACGGCGAGCAGGCTGCGCCAGTGGTGGCGGAGGCTGCGGAGGAAGAGGGTGCGGAGGTTCATGGTGGCAGGAGTAACCCGTGATTCGTAACTCGTAATTCGTGGTTCGTTGTTCATGTGAGTGTGCGTCCGAGCCACGAGTCACAAATTACAAGTCACGAATTACG
>CAZAAF010000147.1:0-9412 GCA_964482575.1 uncultured Verrucomicrobiota bacterium
TGCTGGCGACCCCGGTGATCTACCCCGCCTCGTCCCTCCCGGCATGGGTGAAAGGCTGGATGTTCCTCAATCCCATGGCGGCGGTGGTGACCGCCTATCGGGCCGCGCTGCAACAGGCCGCGATGGATTGGTGGCTGCTGGGACAGAGTCTGGCGGTGGCCGTCGTGTGCGCGCTGGTGGGCGTGTGGTTTTTCCGCCGCCGTGAAATTCATCTGGTGGACATCCTGTGAGCACCCCGGCCATTCAAATCGAGAACATCAGCAAGCGTTACCGTTACGGCGGTCCGGCGGCGCCGAACACCAGTCTGCGTGCCGACATCACGGACTGGGCCAAAGGACTGTGGGGCAGGAACCGGAACCCGCAGGCAGCGGCCCCGTCGCGCCACGAATCGCTTCACGATGTTCACGAACGCCACGTGGCGGCCGACCCGAACTATTTCTGGGCGCTCAAGGACATCCACATCGAGATCGCACAGGGCGAGGTCGTGGGCATCATCGGCCGCAATGGTGCGGGCAAGAGCACGTTGCTGAAGATTCTCTCCCGGATCACGACCCCCACCACGGGCCGGGTCACGTACCGGGGCCGGATTGCGAGTTTGTTGGAGGTGGGCACGGGCTTCCATCGCGAATTGACCGGGCGCGAGAATGTGTTCCTCAACGGGTCCATCCTGGGCATGACCCGCCGGGAGATTGTGCGAAAATTCGATGAGATCATCGCGTTTGCCGAGGTGGAGAAATTCATCGATACGCCGGTGAAGCATTACTCCAGTGGCATGTATGTGCGGCTTGCGTTCGCGGTCGCCGCGCATCTGGAGCCCGAGATCCTTCTGGTGGACGAGGTGCTGGCCGTCGGCGACATCGAGTTTCAGAAGAAATGCATTGGCAAGATGGAGGGGGTTGCCCGGGAAGGCCGGACGGTACTGGTGGTCAGTCACAGCATGAGTCTGGTCAAGGCGCTTTGTTCCCGAGCCGTGCTGCTCGACAAAGGTCGCGTCCAGGCGTCGGGACCGGCGGATGCGGTGGTGATGGACTATCTGAACGCCGTTCAAGCGGACAGCGCCGAGAAACGGGTGACCGATGACGAGCACATTGGAGGGGTGCGGCAGGTGCGGGCCCGCCGGATCCGGTTGTTGAACCCGGTCGGCAACCGTTTTTCCGTTTATTGGAAACAGCCGATTTCCCTCGCCGTGGAAATCGATGTGATTACCCCGCTCAAGCAGGTGGCCTTTGGCGCAGGGATCCGGGCCATGGATGGGACCCACGTGTTTCATGTGCATCAGGATGACGACCGTCCAGAACCCTTGTGGGATTTCGAACCGGGCCGTTATGAGGTTGAAGTGACTTTGCAGAATTTCTTGCGCCCGGGTTTTTACAAACTTCATGTGGGGGCCGACATCGGGCATTTGATGTTGAAGACGGTGTTGGGTCTGAACGCGATCACTCTGGAAGTCCTTGATCATTCCAAGGACGGGTTGATTCCGGAACCATCCAACACGGGTTTGGTGAATGGTGTGTCTGAATGGAAACCGCCGCGCCGGTTGACGGAACCCCCGGTGCCCTGATTGTGATGCGATGTCCCACGTTGGCTGAATTGCCGCCGCCTCCCTTGGGGGAAACAGGCTGGCCATGGACAGAGGAGACGCCGCCCTTGCCGGCAACCATGCCGGATGGGAAACCATGGCCCAAGTTCAGCATTGTCACGCCTACCTACAACTACGAGAGGTTCCTTGAACGAACGATCCGTTCCGTGTTGTTGCAGGGCTATCCCAATCTCGAATACGTCCTGGTGGACGGCGGTTCCACGGATGGCACGCTGGAGATCATTCGTAAGTATGACAAGTGGATCGCCCAGTGGGTGAGTGAGCCGGATGGAGGCGTGACCCCGGCCACCAACAAAGGTTTTCGCATGACCACCGGCGAGGTGATCGGCTGGATTGGCTCGGATGACAACTATCTTCCCGGCGCCTTGAACAGGGCCGCGCAGGAGATGTGCAGCCGGCCGGGATGTTACGTCATCAATGGGGATGCCCGTGGGCTCAACGAGCGCCGGGAACTGCTGGAGGTTGCTCGTCCGGGCGAAGTCACCCGGGATCGGCTGGTGCGATTTTGGACGCGGCCGTTTCTACAGGCGTCGCCCCCGACCGTATCCGTGTTTTACCACCGCCGGGTAACGGATGAGATTGGCTGGATGGACGACACACTCAAAGTGGTTTCGGACTATGAGTGGTGGCTGCGGATGTCCCAGAAGTTCACGTTTCATTATGTGTCGTTCGTGTTCGCTGAGTTCATCCAACATCTGGCGGCTGTGTCGTCCCGGTTTGAGCGGTTTCAGGAGATTGAGACCACGGAAGCCAGCCGGCGGTATTGGGGCCGACCGACCGAATTGCACTATTGGCGGATGTGGGCGGAATGCCGCATCTACTGGATGAAGATCCGGCGTCAGCGGCTGAAAAGCGTCCGATTGTCCGCGGCGTATCGCGCGCTGGCCGAGGGGCGTCGCCTGTCGTGTCTGGGATGGCTGTTGGCGGCCTGCCTTCGTTCGCCGTGGTATGTCCTCCGGGGCGGCGGCGCCGGTCTGGCCTTGCGGGCGATCATGGGTGACGCGTGTGAACAAAAACTGAAACAATGGCTGCGGTGGCGGTCGTGACGGGAAATGTCCCGGAGTTGCCATGCCCCCGTTGATTTCCATCTGTCTGCCGAACCTGAACACGCGCCCGTTCCTCGAGGAGCGGATGGAGACGCTGCTCGCGCAGACGTTCACCGACTGGGAATTGATCATCAGCGACAATTATTCCGATGACGGTTCTTGGGAGTTTGTTCAGAAGTTCAAAAACGATCCCCGTGTTCATTTATTCCAAACGCCGCGGATGGGCATGTACGCGAATTGGAATGAATGCGTGCGGTGTGCTCAGGGAAGGTATGTCTATATTGCCACCAGCGACGATACGGCCCGGCCGGAGTTGCTGGAACGCCTGGCGGCTCCCCTGGAGCGCAGGCCCGACCTTCACCTCGCCATGTGCGATTTTGATGCGATTGACGAGGCGGGCCGGGCCCAAGACCCGCCGCTACAACAATGGCAGATCGCCTTTTACAAGGAATGGATGACGATGCCGTCCATACGAAATGGACGGACCGAGGTATTGATGCATGCCTGTTTCGGGCCGACCTGGCATACCATGACGAGTGTCCTGATTCGGCGGTCCTTGCTGGAACGAACCGGGCTGTTTCGGACCGATTGTGGGTCCATTGCCGACTATGACTGGGACCTGCGGGCTTCGCTGGCCACGGATATTGCGTTTGTACCGGGCCGACTGGCCACCTGGCGCGTCCGGGAGGGGCAGGCGACGGTGAGGGTGTTTGGGCCGGAGTTCAACCGGGATATGCTGGCGATGTTGGAGTGTGTTCTGCATGATCCCCATGCAGGAGTTCCCGAGCACTGGAAAAGAGTTCCTGACTGGATTGGGGAAATCACGGACGCGCGGAGGAAGATGTATCTCAATAGTTTTCGTCTTTGGCGGCGGGCGATGTGGGAGACGCCCTCGGCGGTGGCGGGGCGTTTTCAGAAGGCCCTGCGGTTGGAGCCGGGATTGTTGATGCGGCAGGTTGGCCGCGCTTTTGCCTGGTCGGAGAGCTTTCGGGTGGATCCGGTGAAGCGTGCGGCCGAGTTGATCCGGATGTTTGACGCACCATGGCCGCCTCGGCCCCTGTCCGCATGAGGCGGGCATGGTGTTGGAAACGATTCCAAATTGGAAGGAGAACGGGTGAAAAAACTACTGGTAACAGGTTCGAACGGACTCATCGGATCGGAAATGGTCCGCCACTTTCACGGGTTGGGCTGGCAGGTCCACGGCGTGGACAACAACCTGCGGGCTGATTTCTTCGGCCCGGCAGGCGATACGCGTTGGAACCAGCAACAGCTCGTGACGTCGTTTCCGCGGTTCACACACCATGAACTTGACATGCGGGATCGCGAGGGTGTGCGCACGCTGGTGGCGGAAATCAAACCCGATGCCGTCATCCATGCGGCGGCGCAACCCAGTCACGATCTGGCGGCGTCGAGGGTGTTTGACGATTTTAGTGTCAACGCCAACGGCACGCTGAATCTGCTGGAAGCCATGCGGCATGTCTGTCCGGAGTCGCCCCTGACGCACATGTCCACCAACAAGGTCTATGGGGACGCGCCCAACCGCATCCGGTTGAAGGAACTGCCCACGCGGTGGGACTATGACGACCCGCGTTACGCTGACGGCATTGCGGAGGATTTTACCACCGATCAATCCAAACATTCGCTCTTTGGTGTTTCAAAACTGGCGGGCGATGTCCTGGTGCAGGAGTACGGTCGCTATTTTAACATGCCCACCTGTTGTCTGCGGGGAGGCTGCCTGACAGGACCGGCGCATTCTGGCGTCGAATTGCACGGCTTCCTCAGCTATCTCGTGAAAGTCAATGTCACGGGTGGCGCTTATCGGGGGTATGGGTACAAGGGCAAACAGGTGCGGGAGAACATCCATTCGCATGACGTGGCCCGGTTTGCCGAGGAGTTTATCGCGGCCCCGCGCTGCGGCGAGGTTTACAACATCGGCGGTGGTCGTGGAAATGCCTGCTCCATCCTGGAGGCCTTCGCGCGAGTGGAAAAGCTCACGGGCAAGCCGATGAAATGGGAATACGTGGACAAGGCCCGCGAAGGCGATCACATCTGTTACATCAGCAACCTCGCCAAGATGCGCGCGCAGTATCCGCGCTGGGACATCACCCGGAACCTCGACACGATCTTCCGCGAGATCGTGGAGTCGTGGGCGGAACGGGCCGCGTCCTCTGGCAAGTAAACGGCCAACACTATGAGTTTTACCAGCCAATGTGCCTTGGTGACGGGAGCGGCGGGTTTCGTCGGCAGCCATGTGGTGGACCGGTTGCTGGCGGAAGGGGTGGCCGTCGTCGGTTACGACAACTTCAGCACCGGGCAGGAACAATTTCTGCACCACCTGCGCGACCACCCGCGCTTTCGATTGGTGCGCGGCGACATCCTCGACGAAGGAAGGCTGCGGGCGGCGTTGGCGGGCGTGGATTTTGTGTTTCACCTGGCGGCCAATGCCGATGTGCGCGGCGGCCAGGCCAATCCGCGCGTGGATTTGGAACAGAACACCGTCGGTACGCATCACGTGCTGGAGGCGATGCGCCAGAGCGGCGTGCGCCGGATGGCGTTCACCAGTTCGGCCACGGTGTATGGGGAGCCTGACACCTTCCCAACTCCGGAAACTTGTCCACTGATCCAAACCTCCACGTATGGGGCGTCGAAAGCGGCCGCGGAGCAGTTCATCGAGGCCTACGTCGAGTATTACGATTTCCAGGCGTGGATCTTCCGGTTTGTGTCATTCCTGGGTGAACGCTACCCGCATGGGGTGGTGTTCGATTTTCTGAAAAAGTTGAGGGCAAATCCGGGGGAGTTGGAGATCCTCGGCGACGGCGCGCAGCGCAAGAGTTACCTGCACGTGGACGATGCATTGAACGGTTTTTTCACGGCGATTGAGAAAGCCGACGGTGTCAAAAGCATTTTCAACGTGGGCAACATCGAATACCTCGATGTCGTGCATGTGGCCAATGTCGTGTGTGAGTGCGCCGGGTTGAACGGGGTGAAGTACCGTTTCACCGGCGGCAGCCGCGGATGGAAGGGCGACTCCCCGTTTGTGCATTTGGACACCCGGAAACTGCAACAGCTTGGATGGCAGCCGCGTCTGACCATTGCGGAGGCGATTCAACGGACGGTGGCCTATTTGCAGGTCAATCTCTGGTTGTTGGAGATGCGCAAATAACATGAACCCGGCGCCATCCTCGCGCCTCCGCATCCAGTTCGTGCTGCCGTTTGTCGGCCTTACGGGCGGGAACAAGTGTGTGCTGGAGTACGCCAATCGCCTGCAGGCGCGGGGTCACGAGGTCTGGTTGATTCATGACTATCCGGATATTCCGTTCGCGAAACCGCGCGGCTTTACGTTGACGAAATTGCGCGACTGGGGCATCTGGCCTTGGGTGAACTGGTTCGACGTTCGTGTGCCTGTTGTGCGGTGCCCCGGGCTGGACGCGCGCCACGTGCCGGAGGCGGACGCGGTGTTGGCAACGTATTATCGCGCGGTGCCCGCGGTGTCGAAACTACCGCCCGGCAAGGGCCGGCAGTTCAACCTCATCCAGGCGTACGAGACGGATTGGAGTGAGGACAAGGAGTTTTGCGATTCCACATACCGGCTGCCGCCGAAACACATCGTCAACGCTTCCTGGGTGGGGCGCCTCATGTGGGAAAAGTTCCGGCAGCCATCGGTCAAGGTGATCCCGGCCACCAGCTACGAACAGTTTGAGTTGCGATCGGGACGTGACTTCCGCGTGCCGGCGAAGTGCCTGATGCAGTATCACACGCTCCCGGTCAAGGGCGTGGCGGACGGGATTCGTGCCTTCGAGATGGCCGCGCGCGCGGTGCCGGGGTTGACGCTGACATTGTTCGGCACGCGGTCGGTGGGCCTGCAGACGCCGCACCGGGTAGCCGGCATGGTCCCTGAACAAAAAATGGCGGACCTCTATTACGATCACGACATTTTCATCTGGCCCAGTCATCGCGAGGGACTCGGCACCCCGTGCTTGGAGGCGATGGCGTGCCAGTGTGCAGTGGCGACAACCGACAACGGGGGCAGCGAGGAGTTTGCGTTTCATGAACGGACGGCCCTGGTGTCGCCGCCGAGGGATGTAGAGACGCTGGCGTCGAATATCGTGCGGCTGGCCCGGGACACGGCCTTGCGACGTCGCCTGGCGGAGACTGGTTGCGCATGGGCCCGGAGACACATCACGTGGGACCTCGCATGCGCCGGGCTGGAGCGGTGTTTCATGGATGACTCGTTGTGGAAAGGGCCCAATTCACCCGCCGGGGTTGAGGTGGCATGAATCAATCCCACTGTCGCAACATCCTGCTGGTTCTTTACGTCCTGATGGGTGTGGCGTGGAGCGTTTGCGTGCCGACTTTTGAAGCGCCGGATGAACCCGCGCATCTGGAACATATACGGTTTATCGCGAGAGAATTGTGCTTGCCAGTGGTTCTGCCGCCACCGAACAAACCGGTGGGGGAGAGTTTTCAACCGCCGCTTTATTATGCCGGATTGGCGGCGCTACGGCGTGCGGTGTTTGGGGGGAATGAAGCGCCTTTCCTCCCGCTGCGGCCGGATTGGAGAAATGATGAGCGGGGTTGCAGCACGGTGTGGTACCAGCATCAAGAGGAGGAACGGTTTCCGTTTTCCGGGGTCGCACGCGAAGTGCATTTCTTGAGGTTGTGCTCGGTGTTGATAGGGTTGATGGCACTTTGGTTTCTGCACCAGTCATTGGTGGTGGTGTTTTCCGAAACCAGCGTGGTGCCTTGTCTGGCGCTGGCATGGGCGGCTTTCCTGCCCGGTTTCACGTTTGTTACGGCCGTCTTAAGCAATGACGGTTTGGCCACCGCCTTGGGCGCGGCCACGCTGTTTCAAGCCGTCAGGATGAGAGGTGGCAACGAGCCCTTGCGGGAGTGGGGCTTGCTTGGGGTCACGGCCGGTTGCGGGGTGTTGGCTAAACTGACCACTGTTCCCATCAGCGCCGGCTGCTGCCTGGTGCTGCTCTGGCTGGAACGGCGCAATGGGTGGCGGGTTGTGGCGTGCGGTGGATGTTTTGCGGCGGGCCTGTTGGCGATTAGCGGCTGGTGGTTTGTGCGGAACGGGTTCTTGTATCAAGACCCCCTGGGATGGAAAGCTGCCTTGATGGCGTCTCCATGGACCGTGCTGCCGCCGGACTATTGGTCCCCGGAACGGGTATGGATCGATGCGAACGTGGCCATCACCAGTTATTGGGGGGTGTTTGGCTACTTGAGCGTGTCCATGAACCATTGGGTTTATCGCGCCTTGTATGGGGTGACGTTGCTGGGGTTGGTGAGCGCGGGGTGGTGGATTCAGCGCGTCTGGTGCCAGTGGCCCACCTCGACCCGGCGGGGTGTGACAATCCTGATGGTGGCGGCGACGTTCGGCCTTGTGATGCTGATATACCAATGCATCCAGAACCGGCTGGCCATGGGCCGGTATTTGTACCCCGGTTATCCAGGCCATGCGTTGCTGGCGGCGATGGCAATGATGAGTCTGGGTTGCGGAACCTTGCGACAGCCGGCATGGGTGTTGCGTTTGGCATGCTGTGTGGCGGGCGGATGGAGTGCCGCGCTCCTATGTTTGCGAAGACCGTTATTGGAGGTCACGGCAGGCTTGGTACAAACCTGGTTTCAATGGAAACCGCGGATGATGTCGCTCGATTTTTATCAGGGCCAGGGCCGTCGGCTTTACGAAGCAGGCACGTGGCTTGCGTTGGGCGTGGCGTTGGCCGCCGGTGTTTTGTGGGCGTGGCAGGTACAGGCACGGGAAAGTGACAAACGCGAAATCACATGCTGGTGGCAGAAACAACGATTTACTATGGCATTGGGGTGTGGTCTTTTGATTGCGGTCCTCAATGTTCTATTCTTGGCGAAATATCTCGTCCCAGCCTATCTATAGGGTATCGTTTCACGAGAAATGTTGTACGGCCATTTACGTTCGACGAGCTACTAATAGATTGTTCAGTCCGAGTTCGAATCTCTGATGAGTTGTGTTTGTAAATCCCACGGTTTGAGCCAGCCGAACCCAGTGACTGGCCGGTTTTCTTGGCTGGTGCTTATCCGCTTCTGTAGTCGAACTGACAATTCGTAACACCATCAGTAGATGCAGTAAGGGATCTATCAGTTGACTTGGCCAAGTCACGATTAGAATCCCTTTGGGTGACAGAATTCGATGGGCTTCTTGAAAGACAATTTCGGGATTTTCCAAGTGTTCTAACACAGCGAGCAGTGTTACATAATCAAAACAAGCATTGTCAAACGGAAGACCCGAGTTGATGTTGCCTTGCACTAGATGGATGCCTGTAAACTTGGTTGATGTCTTTTGCCAATCAATACCTATTCGAATTCTTGCAATGTTTTGAAGCCGCTGAAGAAAAAGGACGTCCACACCGCAACCCACATCGCACACCTTGCTATCAGGAGTGATATTTTGCTCTGCAACTTGGTATCTCATGCCTGCGACCCACTGATCGAATGCTGTATAGTGTGATTGCATTGCAAGACGCGAGAAGTCTAGTCCTTGGCCCAAAACAACCGTACCAGGGTCCATACGGATACCACCCCGTCTTTCACCCGGATTTTCTTGCCCTCGGCGATGCTGCGCGGGTTGTAATGGATGGGAACCTCGTGAATGACGTAACCACGTTTGCGCAGTTTGGCGGTCACTTCAGGACAGAATTCAAACCGTTTGCAGTTGAGTGAAAGACCGCAGATCACCTCCCGCCGGAACGCCTTGTAAGCCGTGGCTTCGTCTGTGATGTTGTCGTGT
>CAZAAF010000148.1:0-6167 GCA_964482575.1 uncultured Verrucomicrobiota bacterium
CGCAAGATCATTGACGCCGTCAAACCGAAGCGGGCGAAATTCTCCTACGAGGTGATGGGCTGGGCCATGCCCGACAGCCCGGATTGCTACGTGCGGATGATCAAGGCGGTGGACCGCAAGGCGTTCGCGGTGCATCTGGACCCGTGCAACATCATCAACTCACCCGACCGGTTCTATCGCAACAAGGATGTGTTCAACGAGTGTTTCGACAAGCTGGGCCGGTGGATTGTCAGTTGCCATGCGAAGGACCTGACCTGGGATGTGGAGATGAACGTCCATTTCCGCGAGGTGGCGCCCGGGCAGGGCTCGATGGATTACACCACCTACCTGAAACGGCTGGCGCAGCTCCCGCAGAACCCGCCGTTGATGCTCGAGCACCTGCGCAAGGCCGAGGAATACGCGGCGGCGAAGCAATACATCGTCGAGACGGGCCAGAAGGCCGGCCTGGGGTTTGGTGAGTAGGTCGGGGGCCTCGGGCCAGGGTTGATCGTGGCCTCCGGGCGCGATGGCCTTGGTGAGTTGACGATGGGGTTGGGCCGGTCTTTCCACGGATGTGGTTTTCAGCCACCCGGGGCCGTCCCGCTTTTCATTTCGCCAAACTTCCCATGCCGTGTTAAGTAGGGAGGACGACGATTTTATCATGCAATCCAAGATTCAATCCCTGGCAGGTCTGGCCGGTATCCGGCGGCGTTTGAAGCGGGCGGGGCGGCGCGTGGTGCTGACCAACGGCTGCTTCGACCTGCTGCATGCCGGTCACGTGGAATACCTGGCGGCGGCGAAACGTTGCGGCGATGTGCTGGTGGTGGCGCTCAACGGCGACCGCAGCGTGCGGGCGCTCAAGGGCAAGGACCGTCCGCTGGTGCCGCAGGCCGCGCGCGCCCAACTGCTGGCGGCGCTGGAGGCGGTGGATTACGTGGTCATCTTCAACACGGTGCGCGTGACGCCGGTCATCAAGGCGTTGCGGCCGGATGTCTATGTGAAGGGCGGCGATTACACGGTCGCCACGCTCAATCCCGGGGAACGCCGTGTGCTGGAGGCGTGCGGCACGGCGATCAAGCTGGTGCATTTGAAACCGGGGTATTCCACGACGGCGCTGGTGGAGAAACTCCGGCGGATGTTCGAGAGCGGGTCGAGCGTCAGCCTGTGATCCCGCTGAGGGCGCGACGGGTGCGAAGGTTTTTTGAAATGAGTCATCAGCAACAGCCCTCGGAGTCTGGAAGAACTTCCGGCACGTTCGGGCCGGCGTTCCGGACGGATGGCCCGCGGAAGCCGGTGGCCCGATGAAAGCATCGGACCCAGGCGGTGGCCCAAAACCGCCGGCGGTGATGCCGGCGGGCATCTGGAACGCGCATCTGTTCCAGACGTTCAACACGATGTCCTACCTGATCGTGCTGGGCATGCCGATCGTCCTGTATTTCAAACACCTGCAGGCGACGGCGACGTTGCTGGGGCTGGTGGTGGCGTTGAACCCGCTGCTGAACATCCTGCAAATCCCTGCCGCAAAGTTCATGGAGCGGGTGGGGTACCGGACCTTCGTGCTGCGCGGGTGGGCGACGCGGAGCTTCTTCATCGTGGGCATGGGCATCGTGGCGTTGTTGCCGCTGGAGAACAACCGGACGCTGCGCATCGGGCTGATGCTGGCGATGCTGGTGGCCTTCAACGCCGCGCGCGGCATCTCGGCCTGCGGGTTCCTGCCGTGGATGACGCACCTGGTGCCCGAGCCGATCCGCGGCCGGTTCCTGGCGCGCGACCAGATTGCCATCGCGCTGGCGATGTTCGGCACGCTGACCCTGGCGGCCCTCTACCTGACGGGGGCGACCGGGCGCTACGCGTATCCGGTGATGTTTTTCTGGAGCTACACGGCGGCGCTGGTGAGCCTGGCGTTTTTGAGGAAAATCCCCGATGTGCCGGTGCCGCATGGCGACCGGGAAAGCGGGCCGGTGCGACTGAAGAAGATGCTGCAACATGCGCCATTCCGCCGGCTCATGCTCTATAACGTGACGGTGTACATTGTGTTTGCGGCGGCCACGGTGTTCTGGGCGCCGTTGCTGCGCGACCATTACGGGGCCACCGATGGCAAAATCCTGAGCATCCAGTCGATCTCCAGCGGCGTCATGGCGATGAGTCTGCTGGTGTTCGGACGGTTGATTGACCGCGTCGGGAGCCGGCCCATGTTGGTGCTGGCGGCGCTGACGCACGTCATCCATTTCGGATGCTGGTGCGCGCTGGCGGCGCGCTGCCTGCCGTTCACCCTTCAGACCATCCTGGTGCTCCAGGTCACGGCGGGTCTGGCCATGTCGCTCTTCAACCTGGCCAACACGCGGCTGGTCATGGCCACGGTGCCGGCGGCGGGACGGACCCACTATTTCGCCATGTTCAGCGTCATCACAAACGTCACACTCGGTTCGCTGCCCGTGTTTTGGGGCGCGGGGCTGGACTGGGTGGGCACGTGGTCTGCCCGTTGGGGTGCCTGGGAGTGGAACCAGTACACGCTGCTCTATGCGGCGCTCACGGCCATCATGGTCGTGGCGCTCGGTTTCTGCCGGCGTCTGACCGAACCGCGGGCGATGCCGATCGATGCGTTCCTGCAGGAACTGGTGGTGAAGACACCGGGCCGGGCCTTGAGCCGGCTGTTCCCACGCCGGCCGTTCTAGGTGGGGGGCAGGATGTGATTTGTCGAATTTGACATACGGCCCCCGAATCTCTACCATGAGACGCGTATTGGTAGATGAGATATACTGCGGCCGGCAACCCGAGAACCTCCGGTGCGCATTTAAAGAAAGAAATCAAGAACCATGAAGAAGTTGATGCAAAAGACGAAGCAGAGCGGGCAGTCGCTCGTGGAATACGGTTTGGTGCTGGCGTTGATCGCCATCGTGGCCATCCTGGTCGTGAAGGCGGTGGGCACCAAGACGGCGAGTTCCTTTGACAACATCCAGAGCCAGATGTCGTCGCAGGGTATCGCCACCTCCGCGCCGGCGTCTGCCAGCTCGTAGTCAACGACCTTGACGTAGGCGAAGGGGCCGTCGCGCAAGCGGCGGTCCCTTCTGCTTTTGATGGGGCCCATGGAAGTAAAAGGGGGCCGGGGCGTGCGGGTGGGGATGAAGATGGCGGAGGGGGTGAGATTTGAACTCACGAGAACTTGCGTTCTGCCGGTTTTCAAGACCGGTGCTTTAAACCGCTCAGCCACCCCTCCGCAATGAACTTGCAGAGTTTCGCGACCTGCAAGGTTGGACGGTGCGTCACCCGCCACGGGAACATTCGCCTTCGCATCGCAGGTCACGGTCTCGTATACGCGAAAACACCGCACAGGGCAAGAGGGTGTGTGGCTTCAAGCCGGACCGTCTGCCAGTTCAGCCGAACGACGTGGCGATCTGCGCAATCTTCCTGGCGAAACGGGTCTCCAGAATCTGCTCCGGATGGCCGGTGGCCGCTTCCAGTCCGGGATCGCGCGGCAGGGCGCCGAGGAACTTCGGATGCTGGTTGAAAGCGCCGGGTGTTCCTGCACTCAGGTTTTCGACGATGCCCAGCAGCGGCACGTTCAGCCGTTCGAACAGCGTCAGCGACCGCCGCAATGTCTCCACCGCCAGCACCGACGGGGTGGTCACGACGAGCAGTTCGGCCTGCTTGATCCAGCGCACCATGTCCAGCGCCGCGTCGCCGATGCCCGGCGGCATGTCCACAATCAGATAGTCCTGGTCGCCCCATTGGGTGACCGCCAGCAGCTCCAGCGCTGCTTGCGAGACATCGCCGCCGCGGAGCGGGATGGCGCGGCCCTGCGAGAAGAACGACATGGACATGAACGTGATGCCCTGCGCCACGGGCGGGTTGAGGCCGGTTTCCTCCGTGTAGTGCGCTTGGTTGATGCCGAGGATGATGTGGTCCGACGCGCCGGTGAAGTCCAGGTCGAGCAGGGCGGTCCGGCGGCCTTGCCGCGCCAGGACCAGCGCCAGCACGGAGGCGACGGAACTCTTGCCGATGCCGCCTTTCCAGCCGGTGACGGCGAGCACGCGCTTCACGCCGGCCAGCCGCTTGGCGATGACCGAGCTTCGGGGATCAATCATGGCGGCCTGTAATCTCCTGGATGAAGACGCCCCGGCCGCGGACGATGGAGAAGTCCGGGCTGCCGCACGCGGGGCAGTGCATATAGACATGCGCCATTTCCGGCACGAAATGAATGGCCTCGCGTTCCTCCTCGCCGACCCGGGCGTCCTGCTCGGTAAACTCCTTCTTGCAGACGCGGCACTCGAACGCGGCCTCGCCGGTCACGACCCGGATTTTTGCCTCCCGGAGTTCGACGGCGGCATTCGCCAGTTGTTGCCGGACCAGCGAGGCGAACATTTCGTTGTCGATCGCCTGCAGTTCGCCGATGCTCAAAACGATTTCATCCACCACGGCCAGCTTCTGCTGTCGTGCGGTTTCGGTGGCGGATGTGATGACCGCCTCGGCCAGGGCCCATTCGTGCATATCGTCTTTGTTGCTTGTGTTGGATGCCAGCCGCCGCGCCTGGGACACGCCGTCCCGGTCATGGCCGCCTGCCAGGGTGAAACAGTAGGGGGTTGCCGGGGGTTCGGCAAGTCCCCAAACGGTTTCGCCGCCTGCGGTCCGCTCTTCTTGTTTTTTCCGTCAAAGCGTGTTACCCCTCATGGTTGAAACATGAGCGACAAAGGACTGGAACATATTGCCGATCGGATCGTGGCCTCCTACGGGAGCCACGGCGGCATCAACCACATTGACGGAGCCAACCTGCCTTCGAAGGAGGTCGTGGTGGGCATCACGTGCGACCTCATGCGGTTGTTGTTCCCCGGTTTCAAGAACAACGATGTCATCCACAGCAGCCAGATCCACGGGTTTGTAACGGAGCTGGTGGCCTCCATTAGCAAGCGGCTGGAAAAGGAGGTCGTCAAGGCGCTCCAGTACGGCGCGAAGAATGGCACGGAGGTGGCGCAACTGAAACGGGAGGCGAAGCGGTTGACGCAGGAGTTCCTGGAGTCGCTCCCGGGCATCCGGGCGCTGCTCCAGACCGATGTGCTGGCGACGTATGAAGGTGATCCCGCGGCCATCAGTCACGAGGAGGTCATCCTGGCTTATCCCGGCCTGGAGGCCATCGCCGTTCAGCGCATGGCGCATGTGATCTACCGGCAGCAGGTTCCGTTGATCCCGCGCATCATGACCGAGTACGCCCACAGCCGGACGGGCATCGACATCCATCCCGGCGCGACCATCGCCAGCCATTTCTGCATCGACCACGGCACCGGCGTCGTCATCGGCGAGACGACGGTGATCGGCCAGCGCGTGAAGATTTACCAGGGCGTGACGCTGGGGGCGAAGAGCTTCGCCAAGGATGCCCAGGGCCGGATCGTCAAGGGCATCAAGCGGCACCCGAAGATCGAGGACGACGTGGTCATCTACGCCGGCGCCACCATCCTGGGCGGCGATACCGTCATCGGCCAGGGGTCGACGATCGGTTCGAACGTGTGGCTCATGCAATCGGTGCCGCCGCGTTCGCTCGTGTATTACGAGAACGAACAGTTGCGCATCCGGGCGCAGCAGGAACCGCTGGCGGCGCCCCCGAAGCCTGCTGTTTGACCAGACGACCTGGGGAAACCCTTCGAGTTTCAAGAGACCGTCATGCGGCGCATCTACCTCGATTATAACGCGACGACCCCGTTGCATCCCGATGCCTTGAAGGCCATGCAGCCGTTCCTCGGCGGGACCTACGGCAACCCCTCCAGCATCCATTTCTTCGGGCGCGAGGCGCGCTCCGCCCTCGACGACGCCCGCGAGCGGCTGGCGAAGCTGCTGGGCGCCCGGCCCGTGGAGATCGTCTTTACCGGCAGCGGCACCGAGGCGGACAACCATGCGATTGCCGGGGTCGTGGCCGTCCTCAAGGGCAAGCCGGCCCACCTGATCACGTCGGCGGTGGAACATCATGCCGTCCTTCATGCATGCGAACAGTTGCAGCGGCACGGGAAGGTTGAACTCACGGTCTTGCCCGTGGACGGCGACGGCGTGGTGAACCCGGAGGATGTCCGGCGGTCGCTGCGCGACGACACGGCGCTGGTCAGCGTGATGTGGGCCAACAACGAAACCGGCGCGCTCCAGCCGGTGCGCGAGATTGGCGCCTTCTGCCGGGAGCGGGGCGTGTTGTTCCACACGGACGCCGT
>CAZAAF010000148.1:6177-6666 GCA_964482575.1 uncultured Verrucomicrobiota bacterium
AAGGTGTCCGTGAAGGTCGGCGACCTGCCGGTGGACCTGCTCAGCATCAGCAGCCACAAGGTCTATGGACCGAAAGGCGTCGGCGCCTTGTGGATTCGTCCGCGGGTGAAGATCGAGTCGCTGCTCCACGGCGGCAGCCATGAGAACGACCGCCGCGCGGGCACGGAGAACGTGGCCGGCATCGCCGGCTTTGTCCGCGCCGCCGAGATCACGGTGTCCAAGGTGGACGCCGAGAGCGTCCGGCTGGGGGCGTTGACGGAACGCCTGTGGCAGGGCCTGAGCGCGCGCATCGAGCGCATCCGGCGCAACGGTCCCGCCGACCGGCGCGTGGCGAACACGCTCAACGTCAGCTTTCCAGGATGCAAGAGCGATGCGCTGTTGATGTCGCTCGATTTGGAGGGGGTCGCCGTGTCGAGCGGGTCCGCGTGCGCGGTGGGATCGCTCAAACCGTCGGGCGTGTTGCTGGCGATGGGGTTGGGGGAGGAGATG
>CAZAAF010000148.1:6676-9395 GCA_964482575.1 uncultured Verrucomicrobiota bacterium
CGACGTAGATGCGGTGGTGGAAATCGTGCAGGCGATTGTTACCCGGCTCCGCAAGTTCGCCGCGTGAGCGGGGCTTTTGCTCCGGGACCTGATTTTCAGGCTCGGAAATACCCAGGTGGGGCGAGACTCCGTCGAGCCGCCTTCCAATTTAACCAGGGCGGGAAGCGGAGGCTCGACGGAGTCTCGCCCCACCTGGGACAGGTCCCATCACCTCTTGCGAGACCTCCTGGTAGGGCCGGACCCCGAAAGAGTTCGGGGCTGGCCGTCGGGCGGGCGAACGTCGCAAATCAGAAGCGTACAACGTCAGTTCGAGTACGTTTCGCCTGACGACGGGACACCTGTGTCGGCGATGCCGATATTTCCAAAACAGGACACGACCACTTTTGGGTGTTGGCTTCGGACGGTGAACGCGGTAAACTGAACGAAAGAACATCCATTCAACCCGTGAGAACTGCCATGAAACGACTTCAAGGATTTGCCATAGCGATGACGGTCGCGTGTCTGGTTGCGGTGGCGGGCGCGCAGGCGCCGGTGCCTCCGCCGATGCCGCCCGAGGCGCTGGCCAGTCTGCGCGGGGTCGCCGGGGACGCGGCCCGCAACTGCCAGTTCTTCCTGGACAAGGCGAACCGGATTTCGATTCGCAATTCACAGCAGGGCCAGGCGCTCGCGGCCATCCGCGCGTTGCGCGAGGCCTCGCGCAAATAAGCCGACGCCACCCTGTCCACCCACAGGCCGCGGCCCCACTGGCTGCGGTATTGCAGCGAGCGGTTGGTGGACGCGTGGATCGGGGTGGATCAGTCCTTCTCCCTGCTGGGAGCGCCGCCGGAAGTGGCGCAGTGGTGGAATCGCGCGCAGGGTTCGCTCGTGGCGCTCTACAATGCGGCGGCTCCCTTCATGGGCCGTCCCGCGGGCGGCCCGCTGCCCGCGGCGTTGGGCGGAGGCGCACCGGCAGGCGGCGTTCCCGCCGGCACGCCCGGTGTGATTCGCGAGACCGTGCCCGTCGTCCCTGGCGGACAGCCGGTCATCAAGTGAAGCGTGATGCGTGAGGAGTGAGAAGTGACGAGTGAAGGGTCGGAGGGACGGAGTGTTTCAATCCCCGTGTCACACCTCACGGTGGGGGGCAGGAGCCTTCGTTCACATCGTCCCGCCAGTTCAGGGTGTATTGTCCAACGGCGTTGACGGAAAAATGTAGGCCGGGTCCCCTGACCCGGCGATCATCATGATAATTCCGCCGCGTGAGGGCACGCGGCCTACACCCCTTGCGCAAGACGGTTCATGTGGACAACCCGCCTTTGACAATTGCCACATTGGAGAGCGGGAATGATGTTCTGAACCACCAGCGCAATGAAAGGGGATGTTTCATCTTCACTTCCTGACGGTTGCTGGCTTGCTCGCGTGTTTGCTCTGGCAACCACCCGCCCGGGTGCTTAGAATGATGAAGAAGGAGCAATTGCGACGCGAAATGCCCAACCGTGCGTCAGGACGAGTAAGAATTATAGGTGTTGATCCCATTTCGGAATAGAACCAACTTGTTTTCTATGGAATGTACCCATTCGAACGACTGGCTGAAAATTATATTGCGATTAGCCGAACGGTCATCGGGTACGACGCTTGCTCTTGATATTCATTTTCAAAACGTTGATGACCAAACACACATGATGGCCTTTTCAAATCGAGCCAGGAAGGCTGAACTTCTATGCCTTCGCGTGTTTGATGAAAACAAACAGCGTATAGAGCCGGAAATGCGGGAAGTAATAGCACTAAAAGACTATAGGATAGAGGAACACGTGATTGTCGCAGGAGGTGAGTGGGTGTATAGACTGACGGGAGAGGTTCGGGAGGGTTATTTGGAATATAAGGGTGCCGCTTACAGAATCGCACAAAGGCAGACGATAGCTTGTCATTTTGACTTACGTGGAGTCAGAAGCAATTCTCTGATGATTGACATGAGAACCATGCTTTCCACCTGATAAAGCATGGACAAATTCGGGCATGCAAAGGGTGGCACTGTATTCACTGCATGACGGTTGACGACTTGTTTGCGTTCATTCTTTAGTTCTGGCTACCGCCTGTTTGGGCGCCCGGGCAGATGACCGTGCATTTTCCTCCCGCCTGTCACCAATCGCCAGTTACCAGTTACCAATTACCCATTCCCCATTCCCCTCCGCCTCACTAATCCATCTCGTCGTAGTGGAACCGGTCGTGGCGTTCGCGATAGACGGCGATGGTGGTCGTGACGATGGAGAGCGGCAGCAGGGTGAAGACCGCCGCGCCGAGCCACCAGTTCAAGTGCCATTGACCGGGCGTGACTTCGGTCACCGTCGTGTGGACCTGGACGTAGTAATGCCCGTGGGTGACATACCCGCGGAGGGCGTCGCCGCCGATGTACAGGCTGTGCAGCACGAACGCCACCAGCGCCACGAGAAGGACGATCAGGCTCACGTCGCGCGCCACGATCCAGCGGCTGCGGGCGACAGCGAGTTCGCGGGTTTGCAGGCCGAAGATGGCGCGCTGCTTGAAGGATTTCAGGGTCGTTTCCTTGGGCTCGTGCCATTGCTGCCACGCCGTGACTCCGCCCAGGAAGATGGCCACGCCGAGGAACGCGAGCAGGAACACCAGCATCGGCCAGCGTTCCTGGAGCTGGAAGGAGAGCCACGCCGCGAGCACGCCCAGGATGATCAGCGCCCAGCTCAACGCGAACGCCGACTTGGTCGTGGGA
>CAZAAF010000149.1:0-2391 GCA_964482575.1 uncultured Verrucomicrobiota bacterium
CTGATGAAAACAACCAACAGGAGCCTCGGAGTCATGCACGCTTCCCCTCTGCCTGCGTCGTCGTCGTTCAACCGCCGCCAGTTTTTGAAAACCACGGCCGCCGCCTTCGGGGCGGCTGCGGCGCCGATGGTCGTCCCGGCCCGCGCGCTGGGCAGGGACGGTTATGTCGCCCCGAGCGAGCGTATCGTCATGGGCGGCATCGGGTTGCGCAACCGCGGTGGCCACGATCTCAAATGGGCGCTGCGCGAGAACGACGTGCAATTCGTTGCCATTTGCGACCTCTGGCGTGAGTCCCGCGAGCGCGTCAAGAAGACCGTGGACGACAAATACGGCAATACCGACTGCAAGATGTATCCCGAGATCCGGGACTTCCTCGCGACGCGGACCGATCTGGACGCGGTGCTGATCGCCACGGGCGACCGCTGGCACGCACTGGCCGCGACCCTGGCGATGCGCGCCGGCAGGGACGTGTATTCCGAAAAGCCGTCGTCCATGACGGTGGCGGAAGGCCGCATGGTCGTCGAGACGGCCAAGCGCTACAACCGGGTCTATCAAACCGGCACACAACGGCTCAGCGAGCCGAACCACATTTTCTGCATCGAGATGGCCCGCAACGGCGGTCTCGGCAAGGTGCATACGGCTTATGCGCACATCGCGCCGTGGGATGCCGCGGCGATGGAAACCGCGTGGCTGCCCGCCGAACCGGAGCCGCCGAAGGAGGAACTGGACTGGGACGCGTGGCTCGGCCCGTGCCCGTGGCGGCCCTTCAACTCCGCGTACGTCAAGGGCCGCTGGCGCGGGCAATATGATTTCCACACGAGCTGCATCGGCGAGTGGGGTGCGCACACCTTCGCGCAGGCGCAGGCGGGCATCGGTGCGGGGGAGACCTCGGCGGTGGAATACGAATACGTCAACAACGAGAGCGGCGATGGGATGGTGACGCATTTCGCGAACGGCGTGAAGATGATCCTCGCGCGCGACCTCAACAAACGCTACTGGCACGGCTCCTGTGGCGAACGGTTCGACGGCACCGAGGGCTGGGCCGCCGCGGCGGACGGCTACTCGCGGCCGGATGTCTCCTCGCCCGCGTTGCTGACGCAAATGAAGCGTGTCATCGGCGAATACGCCGCCCGCACGGGCCGCTCGCTCGATCACATGCGGAACTTCCTGGATTGCGTGAAGTCACGCGACCTCACCGTCGCCAACCCGATGGTGATGCACCATTCGATGACCACCGTCCATTGCGCCAACATCTGCATGTGGCTCAAGCGCAGCATGAAATACGACCCGGTGAAGGACTGCTTCATTGGCGACGAGGAAGCGAACCGGTTGCTGACGCGTGCGATGCGCGCGCCGTGGCATGCGTGATGCCGACACTGTCTGGAAGGAAATGACTATGAATACACTCGGGATGTCCCTTGGTTTGTCGATCGCGATCTCCGGCCTCCTCGGAGCCACGGCCATCGGCGCGGACGCGCCGGAGGCAAAGAATGTGACGCCCGGCGGCGTCAAGTTCGTCATGCATCGCGTGGACAAGTACCGCAGCGAAGCGTGCGCCGTGGCCGACTTCAACGGCGACGGCAAGCCCGACATCTTCGCCGGCGAATACCTCTACCTTGCGCCCGACTTCAAGCCGGTGAAGGTCCGCACGGTCAAGGGCAGCGTGGACGAGAACGGCAAGGGCTACCGCAACGACTTCGCCAACCTCCCGCTCGACGTGGACGGCGACGGCAAGCCCGACATCATCAGCGTGGACTGGTTCGACAAGCACGCCATCTGGCTGAAGAACATGGGCGCCGCGGCGGGCGAGTGGCCGATGGCGTTGATCGAACAGAACGGGAACTTCGAGACCGCACAGATCGGCGACCTGCTCGGCCACGGCAAGGCGGACGTGGTGCTGCCCGACGTGAAGCGCACGGTCTGGTATGAACTGGTGGGCAAGGGCAAGTTCGACGTGCATGTCGTCAGCGAGAAGCCGGCGAGTTTTGGCGGCGGCATTGGCGACGTCAACGGCGACGGCCGGGCCGACATCATCCGCCCGGATGCGTGGTTCGAGGCGCCGGCGGATCCCCGCAACGGCAAATGGATCGAGCACCCGCTCTGCCTCGGCAGCAAGGACGGCATCAAGCCCGAGCACACGGCGCAAATCCTGGTGTTCGACGTGAACGGCGACGGCCTGCCGGACCTCATCTGCAGTTCCGCACACAAGTACGGCATCTTCTGGTATGAGCAGGTCCGCGAGGGCGGCGAGATCAAGTTCAAGCAGCATGTGATTGACGACACGTGGACGCAAGCGCACAGCCTCGCGCTCGGCGACCTCGACGGCGACGGCGTGCCGGAGCTGGTGACGGGCAAGCGGTTCATGGCGCACAACGGCCACGATCCGGAGGA
>CAZAAF010000149.1:2401-9224 GCA_964482575.1 uncultured Verrucomicrobiota bacterium
GCGCCGCTGGGCGTGTACTACTACAAGCTGCATCGCGGCCCGAATCATTCAGTGACGTGGACCAAGCACGTCATTTCCTTCAATGAGGGTGTCGGCTCGGGCCTGAACATCTGTCTCGCGGACATGGACGGCGACGGCGATCTCGACATCGTCGTGACCGGCAAGTTCGGCGGCCCCGTGTGGTTTGAAAACAAAACGAAGTAAACGCCTATGAACATGAATCGTCGTGCTTTTCTGAAGACCAGTTTCGCCACCGCAACGGCGGCCACGCTGCCGAACGTCATTCCCGGTTCCGCGCTGGGTCTCAACGGCGCCGTCGCGCCGAGTGACCGCGTCGTGGTCGGCGCCATCGGCATCGGCAACCGCGGCGGCTATGTGCTCAACTGCTTCCTTGAGGAGGCCGACGTGCAATTCGTCGCCATCTGCGACGTGAAGGCCAACCGCCGCCAGTTCGTCAAGGAGCGCGCCGACGCCAAGTACGGCAACACCAACTGCATGATGTACCGCGACCTGCGCGAGTTGCTGGCCCGGCCCGACATTGACGCGGTGCTCATCGCCACCGGTCCCAACTGGCATGCGCTGGCGTCGATCATGGCGGCCAAGGCGGGCAAGGACGTGTATTGCGAGAAACCCTGCGCCAAGACCATCCTGGACTGCCTCTCGTTGCGCGAGGTGATGCATCGCACCGGCCGCGTGTACCAGGCCGGCACCCAGCGGCGCAGCCTGCCCAACTTCGAGTTCGCCGTGGACCTCGCGCGTCACGGCCGGCTCGGCAAACTGAAGACCCTGCACGCGCATCCCGCCGGCCTGAAGACCGAGACCAGCGGCTGGATGCCCGAGGAACCCGCGCCGAACAAGGAGGAGGGCGATTGGGATCTTTACCTCGGCCCCGCGGCGTGGCGGCCGTTCAACAACGCCCTGTTCAAGAGCGCGTTCCATTTTGAAAAGGGCGGCGGCCTCGTGGGCGGCGGATGCCTTGAGTGGGGTTCGCACTGCGTGGACCTCTGCCAGTGGGCCAACGACGCCGACAAGACCGCGCCGGTGGAATACTGGCCGCAGGACGGGCAGTTGCGCGCGACGTACGCCAACGGCGTCAAACTCGTCGTGCGCAGCACGGACTGGATTCCGAACATCGGTTCCTGCCCGGTGCGTTTCGAGGGCGAAACCGGCTGGGTGGAGACGGGCGACAACGGCGACCTCTACACCAGCTCACCAGAACTGCTCGCCGGTAAGCGCGCCAAGATCGGCGGCTACCCGGCGAACTTCCACGTCCGCAACTTCCTCGATTGCGTGAAGTCCCGCGCCCTGACGCGCGCCAACGCCGACGCGGCCAGCCAGACGCACATCGCCTGCAACGCCGGCAACATCGCGCTATTCCTGGACCGCAAGGTCGCGTTCGACCCGAAGAAGAACGAGTTCATCGGCGACGAGGAGGCCAACCGTCTCCGCGGCGAGGCGATGCGCGAGCCGTGGCGGTTCTAGTGATAGGCCCTTCCACTCATGTTTCCATCTCAACCAGCAACCAAGATCATGACGCTTTCGATTCCCCATCTCGTCCGCGGCGCCGCGTTGGTGGCGGCGCTCGCATTCACCGGCGTGCTCCAGGCGGAGCCCCTCGACCCCGCCAAGTCCGCCGAAAAACAGCGCGAACTCATCGCCGTCCTCAAGTCCGGCGCGCCGCCCGCCGACAAGGCGCTCGCGTGCAAGAAGCTCGCCATCTACGGCACCAGCGAGGCGGTCTCTGTGCTCGCACCGTTCCTGGCCGACGAGCATCTCGCCTCGTGGGCGCGCATCGCCCTGCAGAACATCCCCGATTCCGCCGCCGATGACGCGTTGCGCGACCAGCTGGGCAAATTGAAGGGCAATCTGCTCATCGGCGTGATCAACACGATCGGCGTCCGCCGTGACACGAACGCCGTCGCCCCCCTCACCGAGAAGCTGAAGGACAGCGACGCCGACGTGGCCTCCGCGGCCGCCGCGGCGCTGGGCCGCATCGGCGGTGCGACCGTCGCCAGGACGCTGCAATCGCTCCTGACCGGCGCGCCTGTCGCCATCCGCCCGGCCGTGGCCGAGGGCTGCATCCTTTGCGGCGAACAATCGCTCGCCGAAGGCAAAGCCGACGCCGCCATGAAACTGTTCGACGCCGTCCGCAGCGCTCATATCTCCAGGGCGATGGCCCTGGAAGCCACGCGCGGCGCCATCCTCGCCCGCGGCGCGGCCGGCGTGCCGCTGTTGCTCGAGCAAATGCGTTCCAACGACCGCGAGAGTTTCAACATCGCCATGCGCACGGCGCGCGACCTTCCCGGTCGCGAAGTGACGCAGGCGTTGCTGGCCGAGATGGATCGCGTGGCCCCCGAGCGGCAGTCCTATCTGCTGCTGGCGCTGGCCGACCGCGGCGATGCCGAGACGCTTGAGGCCGCTCTCAAGATCGCCAAGAGCGGGCAGGAGCCGCAGCAACTGGTGGCCATCGGCGTGCTCGATCTCCTGAGCAACCCGAAGTCCGCGCCGGCGCTGCTCACCGTGGCCGGCGGCGAGAACGCGAAGGCCGCCCTGGCCGCCCGGCTGGCCGTGGCCAAGATGCAGGGCGCGGACGTGGATGCGGCCATCATCGCGATGCTGAAGCAACCGGCGGAAAACCCGCGCCGCGCCGCCATCGAGTTGATCGCCCAACGCCGCGTAATGAGCGCGATTCCGGAACTGTTGAAAGCCACCCAAGATGCCAGCGCCACCGTGTCCGCCGCGAGCTTCCGGGCGCTCGGTGAACTGGCCGGTGTTCCCGAAGTGCCGGCCTTGCTCGGCGCGCTGATGAAGGCCACGGACACCGAGGCCGCCGAGAACGCGCTCGCCGCCGTTTGCGCGCGGTTGAACCGGCCCGTCGCGGCCAACGTCGTCATCCAGAAGGCCCTCTATGGCGACCTGCCGAACGGTCCGTCGGCCGATGTCACCGCCAAGCTCTCGGAACTGGTGAAAGCCTCCCCGACGGTGCCGGTGTCCAACAAGAATTTCGGCGACCCGGCCGGCGGCCGCGTGAAGCGAATGCGCGTGGAGTACACCATCAACGGTGTGCCGGGCCGGAAGATGGTCCGCGAGAACGACACGCTGGAGTTCACCGCCACCGCCGTGCCACCCGAACTGGTGGACGCGCTCTGCGCGCCGATGGCCCAGGCGCCGGTGCCGGCGAAGATGGCGTTGCTGCGCGTGCTGCGTTCGGCCGGCGGCCCCAAGGCGCTTGCCGCGGTGCGCGCCGCCGCCTCCGACGCCAACGCGGAGATCAAGGAGACCGCCCAGCGCACCTTGTGCGACTGGCAGACGGCGGACGCGCTGCCCGATGTGGTGCAGATCGCCAAGACCGCCACGGACAAGAAGTTCAAGATTCTTGCGCTCCGCGGCCAGCTCCGGTTGATTCCGATCCAGGATGCGTCCGACGACCAGAAACTCGCCTCGCTGAAGGAAGCCATGGCGCTGATCGAACGCGACGAGGAGCGCCGTCTGGCGCTGGCCGCCCTCGGCGGCGTGCCCACCCCCGATTCGCTCGCGCTGGTCATGCCCTATCTGGGCGCCGGCAATCTCAAGGGCGAGGCCAGCATCGCGGCCGTGGCCATTTCCGCGAAGATCGTCGGCCGGTGCCCGGCCCAGGTGGCCGCCGCGCTGGAGCAGGTGACGACGTCCGATCCGAAACTCGCGCGGCAGGCGAAACAACTGCTGGCGCAGGCCAAGAAGGCCGCGTCGAAGAAATAAGGTGACATGAGACTTGCCGCCACCCTGTCCGTTGCCTGTCTCGCCGCGCTGGTTGCGCGCGGCGGCGAACAGTCGTTGTTCAACGGCAGGGACCTCGACGGATGGGATGGCAAGCCCGGCTGGTGGCACGTCGAGGACGGGGCGCTGACCTGCGAGAGCACGGCCGAGAAGCCGTGCAAGAAGTGCAACTATCTCATCTGGAAGGGCGGCGAACCGGCGGACTTCGAGTTGACGGCGGATTTCAAGCTGAGCGAGAAGGCCAACTCCGGCATCCAGATCCGTTCCGAGCGCCGGCCCGATTGGGACACGTTCGGCTATCAGGCCGACATGACCGGCAACGGCGCACTGGTCGGCTTCATCTACCACCACAAGCGCGGCCTGATCGTGGCGCGCGGCGAAAAGGCCGTGCTCGCCGCCGACGGGAAGAAGACCGCCGAAAAAACCGGCGACGACGCCGACTTGCTGAAGGTTTTCAAGAAGGGTGACTGGAACACGTATCGTGTGCTCTGCCAGGGCCGGCAATTGACGCTGTACGTCAACGGCGTCCTGATGGCGCAGGTGACCGATGAAACCCCCGGGGCCGACAAGGGCGGCATCCTCGCCCTCCAGATGCATCCGGGGCCGCCGATGAAGATCCAGTTCAAGAATATTGTGCTCAAGACAGCACCGTAGTTGAAGCAGCCAAAGCAGAGGAGTTGTGCCGTGAAAATGAATCGCCGCGATTTTCTGAAGAAAACGCTGGCAGCGTCCGCAACGGTCGCCGCCCCCTCGCTTATTCCAGCGTCGGCGCTCGGCCGCGACGGCTGGGTGGCGCCGAGCGAGCGGATCGTGATGGGCGGCATCGGCATCGGCGGGCGCGGCACGCACGACCTTGGCTGGATGATCGGGGAGCCCGACGTGCAGGTGGTCGCCATCTGCGACGTGCGCAAAGCCCGGCGCGAGGCGGCCAAGAACATCGTGGACGGCAAGTATGGCAACAAGGATTGCGCCCTTTACAGCGACATCCGCCAGTTCCTGGCCGACCAGACCGACGTGGATGCTGTGTTGATGGCCACGGGCGACCGCTGGCACGCGCTCGCCGCGACGATGGCCATGCGCGCCGGCAAGGATGTCTACTGCGAGAAGCCCTCCTGCCTCACCATTGCGCAGGGGCGGATGATCGTCGAGACCGCCCGCCGGTATGGCCGCGTTTTCCAGACGGGTGCGCAGCGGCTCAGCGAACCCAACCACGTTTTCGCCATCGAGATGGCGCGCACCGGCCGGCTGGGCAACATCCACACGGTGTATGCCGACATCCGGTACCGCGGCGGCGCGCGCCACGACTGGCTGCCGGAGCAGCCGCTTCCGCCGAAGGAGGAGCTGGACTGGGATGCCTGGCTCGGCCCGTGTCCCTGGCGGCCGTACAACGCCACGTACGTGAACCACGGCTGGTACAACTTCTACGATTTCGCCACCGATGTCGCCATGTGGGGCGCGCACACGCTGGCCCAGGCGCTGGCGGGGATCGACATGGAGAACGTCTCCACGATCGAGTTTGAATACGCCGGGCCGGACGCCACGATCACCACGCGCCTGTCCAACGGCGTGAAGCTGGTCCTGGTCCGGGTGGACGGCTCGTGCTGGGACCCGTGCCAGTACTGGCATGGCGCGTGTGGCGAACGGTTCGACGGTCCCGAGGGCTGGACCGCGGCGGCCGACGGCTATTCGATCACCGATGTGTCCAAACCGTCGCTGTTGCGCGAGTATCGGAAAGTGGTGAACGAGTACATCGACCGGACGCGCCGGCCGATGAACCACATGCGGGATTTCCTCGACTGCGTCAAATCGCGCCGACTGACGGTGGCACATCCGGAGGTGATGTACCGGTCCATGAGCATCTGCCTTGCGGCCGACATTGGGGATGTGTTGAAGCGCAATCTGAAATTCGATTTCATCAAGGGCGAGTTCATTGGCGATGAGGAAGCCAACCGCCTGCGGTACCGCGCCAACCGCGAGACGTGGCGCGCGTGATGTCTGGCTGACAAAAGACGCCGGGCTGTTTTTGGAACTGGATAGGAGACTATGAACATGAAGAACATGAAGTGGATGCTGATGGTGGCCGTCGCCGGATGGATCGCGCTGCCCCTGCAGGCGCAGTGGCAGATTCCCGCGGATCCCGCGGCCAAGAAGGAGTACGTCGCCAAACTGCTCGCGACGGTGCAGAAAACCGACGCGCCGCTGGACGAACGCGCGGCCGCCTGCCGCAACCTGTCCGCGCTCGGCGACAAGGATGCCGTGCCGGTCCTTGCCGCGCTCCTGACCGACGAGAAGATGTCGCACATGGCGCGCTACGGGCTGGAGCCGATCCCGTGTCCCGCCGTGGACGACGCGCTCCGAGCCGCCCTCGGCAAGACCCAGGGCCGCCTGCTCGCCGGTGTGATCGATTCCATCGGCGTCCGCCGCGACGCCAAGGCTGTCGAGCCGCTCACCCCGTTGCTCGGCGCCGCCGACCCGCAGGTTGTTTCCGCCGCCGCGTCCGCGCTCGGCCGCATCGGCAATGACGCCGCCGCGGCGGCGCTGGAGAAGGCGCTCGCCGGCGCCTCCGGCGCGAACCTCAACGCCATCGCCGACGGCTGCCTGCGCGCCGCCGACGTGCAACTGGCCGACAAGAAGTGCGACAAGGCCGCCGCTCCACATCCGCATGGCCGCCACGCGCGGGGCGCTCCTCGCCCGCGGCCCCGCCGGCCTCGACATGTTCATCGGATTCGTCAAGGGCAGCGACAACGCCATGTTCTCCGTGGCCATGCGCGTCGCGCATGAAACGTGCTGCGAGAAGATGACGAAGGCCCTGGCGGCCGAAGTCGGCACGCTGGCGCCGGAGAGGCAGATCGTCGTCCTGCAGGCGCTCGGCGACCGCAAGGACACGTCCGTCGGCCCGACCGTGCTGGCCGCCGCGAAGTCCGGCCCCTCGAACGTCCGCGTGGCCGCCATCCGCGCGCTCGCGCAGATCGGCTGCCCGTCGTGCCTGCCCTCGCTGGTGGCGCTGGCGTCCGAGGCGATACAACGCAGCATCGGCGACGCCACCGTGCGCAAAGTCATCGTTGTG
>CAZAAF010000150.1:0-9140 GCA_964482575.1 uncultured Verrucomicrobiota bacterium
ACGACGCATTGTTCGTCTTTACGCCACCGCCCAACGCCAACATCCAGGACCTCAACGCCCGCCTTGGTCAGGCGCAAAAGTAGGCAACGCCGGGACGCCGGGTTGTTACATTCCCCGGTTTGACTCGGAAGCGGCACCGGAGGATAATAAAACGTCATCAAGCGGATGACGGATACAGCAGAGGTGTTGCAGGAAGCAGAATTGAAGGAGCAAGGAGTCATGAAACATCCGAGGAGAATGTCGGTTGCCGGCCGTCTGGCGATCCTGGCGATGGTTACCGGGTTGTTGGTTCCCACCGTCCACGCCGCGGAGGCGGAGCCATCGAAGGCCGACGCGCAGGAGTTCAAGGATGCTAAAACCAAGGCCCAGTTGGGCGATGCGAATGCCCAATACGCGTTGGGGGTGTGTTACGGCTACGGAAAGGGCGTGGCGCAAAACGTGGTGGAGGCGGCCAAGTGGTATCGCAAGGCCGCCGACCAGGGGAACATCAACGCCCAATACAGCCTGGGATGGTGTTATCAAAACGGCGAAGGCGTGGATGGATCCACCATTGAGGCCGTGAAGTGGTATCGCAAAGCTGCCGAACAGGGCCAGATCATGGCGCAATACAGCCTCGGCTGGTGCTGCCAGAACGGCTCGGGTCTGAATAAAGACATGGCCGAGGCGGTCAAATGGTTCACCAAGGCCGCCGAACAGGGACACCCGGACGCGCAATACAGCGTTGCGTGGTGTTTCAGCACCGGCAAGGGCACTGCCACGGACTATGTGGAGGCTTACAAATGGGCCGTGCTGGCCGCCAGCCAGGGATCCGATGAGGCCAGAAAACTGAGGGATGAGATGGAGAAGAAGTTGAAACCCGAACAGATTGCCGAGGCCCGGAAAGCGGCGGAGGCCATCAAGACGCGGTTGTCCGTCCCGTGATCGGCCACGCCGGAGGCCGTTTCGCCAGCTTGCATCCGCCGATGACATTCTCATTTCCACGAAAACCTGCTATGAACCTCCCCGGCGATTTCGCGGCCGTTGGGACAGGATGTCCATGAAACGAAACGCGAAGGATACTTTTATGCATCTGAAATGGATCACACTTGCGGTCCTGCTGACGGCGGGACCTGTCTTTGCCGCCCAACCCTCGCCGTTTCCCGTGCGGCCCGCCCCGACGCCTCCCGCGCCGGCGGTCACGCAAACCAACCAGACGGATGGCGGCCCCGGATTCGGCACGCGCCGGTTGGCCAGCAGTTCGGCCGAGGAGGCGACCATCCGCGAGCTGTTTCATTGCGTCGTGCGGTTGCTGCCGGATGACCGGGCGGAACTGACCTATGATTTCAAGCTCCAGCACGTGCTGGAGGATTTTGTGACCAAGCCCGGTGACGACAAGGCCCCGGATGCCACCGGCGGCCCATGGGAAACGCGCGACGGGTTTTTGCAGAAAACCGTTCCCACGGACGTGCCGCTGTTCCATCGCGCCCGCTTCAGCGGTCCGGTCACCGTGTCGTTCAAAGGCTACATCGTCCCCGGCGGCACCCAGTATGCCTGCGGCTATTATGATTTGCTGAAAGGCTCGCAGGTCATGGCCGGCGTCGGGATCACCCCGGCGCAGACGTTCGCCCCGTTTCTGGCACAGGAAGCCGCCATGCTGACCCACGCCACCAACACGCCGATTCCCGGCAAGGTGCAGGAACTGACGGTGAACTTCGAGAAACCCAAATTTTCCGTGGCCGCCACGGGGGTGCCGGTGTTGGCCGCGCCGTGCAACAACATCGGCCTGGGCCAGGTGTTCTTCGCGGCGCCCGGCTCGGCGGTGGCGCTGGACAGTCTGAAGATCACCGGCAAGCTCGATCTGGACTGGTTCCGCAAGACGATTGACGACCGGCTGACCACCAATTTCACCGGCCGGGCCGTGGCCCGCTACGGTCCGCCGCCCGCCACGGAGACGCAGTTGCGGCAGATGATCCGCGGGTTCCAGAAGCTGCTGCCCAACGGCCAGGTCGAACTGGCCTACAACTTCAGCGATCCAAAACAGTTTGCCGACTGGCAGGTGATCGATCCCCGCGGGCCGGCCGACCCGGCGGCGTGGCGTGTGTACAAGGGGGTGGTGTACAAGAGCCAGTACGGTCCGACCGCACTGGTGCTGCAGCCCAAGCTCGTCGGCCCGATCAAGGTTTCCACCCGCGCCGCCATCATCAGCGGCACCAGCGCCAGCCTCGGGCTGCGCGACATGGAGAACTCCGTGCGCTGCGGCTTCAAACTGGGCATGGGCGGATTCTGGCTCGGCGAGGATGGCGGCAAACAGGCGTCCACCGTCGTGCCGAATGTGGTATTGAACCAGCTTCATTGGATGGAAATATCGCGGGAGGATGAAAAGGTCAGCGCCCGGTTCGACAACGGGCGTCCCGTGGCCGGCACCACCAAGCGCTCGGAGCCGCTCAACGTGTCGCTCGCAGCCGAGGATTCCACGGGCTATTTCAACGACCTGCATGTGGTCGCCTTTCTCGATTATGACTGGTGCGTCCACGAACTGAAGATGCACGGCTATCAGGTGGCGACGTTGCCCATCGGCATGCGCGGGCCAGAAAAGCAGGCCAGGAGCGACCGGCCGTCGCAGGCGGTTGCCTTCTCCTCCTCCTCGAAGATCAAGGTCCAGGCCAACGCCGACTGGCAGGATACGCGGATCATGTTGCGCAAGGGCGACACCGTGAACTTCTCAGCCACCGGCACGTATCAATACGAACGCGCCGTCAAGTCCACCTCCACCGCGGACGGCGTCCCCAAGGGTACGGGCCGCACGCCGCCCTGCCCGAAGCTGACCCCGTGCGCGTTGGTCGGTCGCATCGGGTTCGGCGAACCGTTCGAGGTGGGCACCGAAAAGCAGGTCGTGGCGCAGGAACTGGGGCAGCTCTATCTGCGGATCAACGAGCAGCCGGTGTCCGACAATTCCGGTGCACTCGACGTCGAAATCGTGGTCATTCCCGTCGCGAAGTAAGGCCGGGCGGTTTCGCCTTCGCTTTTTCCTTTTCGTGTTCGAGGACCCGTTCCTCGGCGGAAAAGGCGAACACTGACTTGCCGCGCAGCACACAGCCCCGCCGGCCTGGCACACAGTCCGTCTTCAGCCGCAGACAACCGTCCTTGGCTGTGTCGTAATGAGGACAGGCAAACGATCCCATCGCAACGTCTTTCGATTCCGCTCGGTCTTGCACCCTACGACGTGCGTACCTTCCGGTCAACTGATGCCAATCACTGGCTCTTCCCTGCCTTGACAAGGTTTTGCCGGCACCGATACAAGAACCTCCCTGTGAATGCACCGCGTTCTACCGCCGTTGTCACCGGCCGGCTTGCCCCGACGCCGAGTGGCGGATTGCACCTCGGCAACGCGCGCACGTTCCTCATCGCGTGGCTCTCGGCGCGCGCGGCGGGCGGACGCGTTGTGTTGCGCGTGGATGATCTCGACAGACCGCGGGTAAAGCCGGGTTTCGTCGAACAGGTGATGGACGATCTGCGGTGGCTCGGCCTCGAGTGGGACGGCGAGCCGCTCTTCCAGAGCCGACGCGGAAACGAGTATGCGACGGCGCTGGAGAACCTGCGCGCCGCCGGGCTGGTTTACCCGTGTGTTTGCAGCCGGCGTGAAATCGAGGCCGCCGCGCGCGCGCCGCACGAGGGCGAAGAAGGTCCCGTCTATCCCGGCACCTGCCGCGGAAAATTCCGCACTGCCGTCGAGGCACACCAACACACCGGCCGGGCGCCCTGCTGGCGTTTCGACACGGGGCACTTCCCTCCGCGCATGGAATTCGACGACGGGGTGCTCGGGCACTGCAGCTTCGACGTGACGCAACACCTTGGCGACTTCATCGTGTTTCGCAACGACGACATCGCCGCCTACCAGCTTGCCACCGTTGTGGATGACCACGCGCAGGGAGTCACCGAAGTCATCCGGGGCGATGACCTCCTCACGTCCACACCGCGACAACTCCTGTTGTACCGCGCGCTCGGCCTGACGCCGCCACGTTTTCTCCATGTTCCGCTGGTGCTCGATGCCGGCGGCCAACGGATGGCCAAGCGCCGGGATTCGACAAGACTTGCGGCGCTGCGCGAAGCCGGTATTTCCGCAGCCCAGGTGGTTGGTGCCGTCGCCGCCCGTTGCGGCTGGGCCGCGCCGGGCGAACGGATCCTGCCGGCGCAATTGGTTTCACGCTTTGATCTGTCGAAACTGCCGCGCCAGCCGGTTCGGCTGGATGCCGTGGGGTAGGCCGGGGTGCGCCGTCTATTGCTTCTTGCGAAGCACCTGGAAGGTGTCGTGCGTGAGTTCGATATCGGCCTTGACCCGCGGATAAACCGCGGTGGGCGCCCAGGAAACGATACGGAAGGCACGCTCCGTGGCCTTGACGACCACGACGGTGCAAATCACGTGCCGTTCCGCGCCATCCTGTACCGCCCGCGCCTCCACCCGCAGGGCTTCGAGTTCGTTGAGGGTCTTGCTCTCTTCCTTCTCGACCACCACCTCGGGATTCACGGCCCGCAAGTCGGCCAGGCACCGGTCACGCAACGTGAGCAGCGAAGGCGTCCCCGGCTCGGCGTAGACACGTGTATGGGCGTTCAGCGTGCGTTCGACCAACTCCACGACATTGGCATCCGGGCTGACCGCCGATGATTCCTGGGACCACGCCCGCGAGGGGATAAAGAAACCAACTCCCCAGGTCTGGCTCAGGTACGGCCGCCCACCGCGTGCGTAGGGATGATCGGGAATGGGACGAATCGTCGGCGCCTGTTCAATCTTCCAGATCTGTTGCGTGTAGGTGAAGACGCCGATCAAGGCGCCCATGACAAGGCCGATCGCCCCCGCAATCTGGCCACCGACAATCCGGCGCCGGATGTGAAAATAAACGCGAACAAAACCGATCAGCGCAAGGAACACCGAGATGCCGCTGAGGACGTAGCGCGCGCAATGGGTCCATCGGATCAGTCGATAGGCATGGTCGGTCGTCAGCCAGGGGCCCAGCATCTGCTCCACCGGCACCAAGGCGATCAACACCACCGCGACCGATGCAAACGCATAGTGGTTTTTCCCCGGCACCCGATATCGCCAGGCCCACACCAGCCACCCTCCCCCCAGGATGACGAAAGCCAGGAAGATCCCCATCCACCAAAGGGAGTCCTCGTAATCCAGCGGTGTTGCCGTACGAAAGGGGTTCATTCCGTCGTATCCTGACTAAGCTTCCGTGCCCTGCCACCCTGCGCCCGTCCGAACTGCCTGTGTCATGCGAGAACTCCGGTTATCCCCGTTCACATCTGACGCAAGGGCAGCCGAAACTGTTCGGCAATCCTGGCGAAGGCAACGCCTCCTTCAACGATGTTCAGTCCCGACCGGATGGCGGCATTCTCATCCACCGCACGACGCCAGCCCTTGTTGGCGATTTCCAGCACATAGGGGAATGTCGCGTTGGTCAACGCGGATGTCGAGGTGCGGGCCACGGCGCCCGGCATGTTCGTCACGCAGTAGTGGACGACGCCGTGCCGAATGAACGTGGGCGCGCCGTGCGTCGTCGGCCGCGACGTGGCGATGCTGCCGCCCTGGTCAATCGCCACATCCACGATCACCGCGCCACGCTTCATCTGTTTCACCAGCGCCTCGTTCACCAGCACCGGCGCCCTGGCTCCAGGTACCAGCACCGCGCCAATCAACAAGTCCGCCTGCTGCACCGTGTCCCGGATGTTGTAGGCGTCGCTCATCAACGTGGTCACGTTCTTCGGCATCACGTCATCAAGGTATCGCAGCCGGGGAAGCGACACATCCAGAATCGTCACATCCGCGCCCAGTCCCGCCGCCATTTTCGCTGCGTTGGCGCCGACGATGCCACCGCCGATGACCACCACCCGGGCGGGCGCGACGCCCGGCACACCGGCCAGTAGCAGCCCGCGGCCCTCGAAGGGTTCCTCCAAGTACTTCGCACCCTCGTGCACCGCCATCCGGCCCGCAATCTCGCTCATCGGCACCAGCAGCGGCAGGGACCCGTCCGACGCCTGCACCGTCTCGTAGGCAATGGCAATGATGCGCGCCTGGATCGTCGCCATCGTCAAGGCGCGGCTGGCCGCAAAATGGAAGTAGGTGAAGACGATTTGCCGGGGCTGCAACCTGTGAAACTCCGCCGGCTGCGGTTCCTTCACTTTCACGATCATCTCGCCCCGTGCGTAAACCTCCCGGGCCGAACGGACCACGGTGGCACCCGCTTCGCGGTAATCCCCGTCGCTGGCGCCGCTGCCCACGCCGGCCTGGTGTTCCACGAGCACCTGATGCCCCGCCGCACGCAAGGCGTGGGCATGCACCGGCAGGAGACCCACCCGATACTCGTGGTTTTTGATTTCCCGGGGAACGCCGATGATCATGGCGCGAAGAGTAAGAGCCGGCCCCCATTACTTCAAGGGCGAATGCGAAACGAGAACGGGCGCGTGCTCCTGAAACGGGATGGGCGCACTCCGCGTGCGCCCATCCCTGAAAAAGAATGTGGGAGGCCTCCTGTTATCAGGAGGAACGACCAAGCTGCCGAGTCAGCCGATCTCCTGAGGAATCACCTCCCACAAAATGGTTTGTCAAATACCGTCACCCGCGTCGCGACGTCGTCCCTTGAACGACACGGAAATTTCGGCCCTTCACGGAAAATTTCAAGTGAAACTTTTCGATGCCGGATTTGTCTGCCGGCGGCCGATTCAAGATTTAGCGAAAATGGCCGTTTCTGCAACTGAAATATCAGTGACCTCAACCCTTGCACCTCAGTGCATCAAACAACACCTTCACCTGGGCCATGGCGCGGGCACGATGGCTGAGCCCGTTCTTCACGTCCTCGCCCAGTTCGGCAAAGGTCTGTTCATAACCCGCCGGGACGAACAGAGGGTCGTAACCAAATCCGCCGGCCCCGCGCGGTTCGAACAGGAGGCGGCCTTCACAGGTTCCCGCGCACCAGGCCACGGTGCAGTCGCCATGCGGCGCGACCGGCACGCCCGCCTGCTTCGCCGCGGCAGCCAGCGCGGGCAAGGCGCCGGCGATGGCAATCACACACTGGAAACGGGCGGTGCGTTTTTCCGCCGGCACATCGGCCAGCGCGGCCAGGAGCCTGGCGTTGTTCTGCGCGTCGGTGGGCCGGGGCCCGCCGGTCTCCTGCGCATAGCGCGCCGACCTGACACCCGGCGCGCCACCAAGCGCGTCCACTTCGAGGCCGGAATCGTCCGCGAGTGCCAGCCACTGCCCCCGGGTCTGTTGCACCGCCTCAACGGCCTTTTTGGCGGCGTTGCCGACAAAGGTCGGCTGGTCCTCGACTACGTCCGTCACCGCCGGCACGGCGTCGAGACCGAGCACCTCGAACGCCCCACCGAAAAGGGCGCGGAGTTCGCCGAGTTTGTGCCGGTTGCGTGTTGCTACGAGCAGGCGCATGGCTGGACACGGTGTGGTCGGCCCCCGGCGAAGGCAACCAAAAACGCGCGGCGGGGAAGGTCTACGTCGAACGTCATGAACAAAAGGGTGCGTGATGTTTTCCCTCTTTCCACGCCTGAATCCATATGCAAAGCCCGACAACGGAGAGAAGGCCGGTGGACATGCACGTCCACATCGTGGGCAACGGTTCGAGCGGCAGTGGGTGCCGGGTGCGCCCGACTGGCCTGCACCGGCTGCTGGCGGCATACATGCTCCTCCACAATGGCCTGCCGCAAAACGCCCTCGGCGGTGATCTCGACCCTCTCTATGTCGAGGCGCTGCTCAAGTTCATCCGATCGTCATCGCTGGGCGCGGCCGTCATTCTGGCCCACGACGACGTCCATGATGCTTCCGGCCGGCGGATGGAGGACGTCGGTTCGCTGTATGTGCCGAATGACTACGTAATGAACCTGGCGCGCCGGTATCCGGAATTTCTGCCCGCCGTCTCGATTCATCCCGCGCGGGCCGATGCGATGGAGGAACTCGACCGTTGCCTGGCTGCCGGCGCGATCATGCTGAAGTTGTTGCCGAATTCGCAAAACGTGGACTGCGCTGACCGGCGCTTCACCCGGTTCTGGGAGCGCCTCGCCGAAAGCGGCCTGCCGCTGCTCGTGCACACCGGTGGCGAACACACCGTGCCGGTCCTCCGGCGGGAATGGGCCGACCCGCGCGGGCTGGAATGGCCGTTGCAATGTGGCGTCACCGTTATTGCCGCGCATGTGGCCGGCAAGGCCGGCCTGTTTGATCCGGATTATTTCGACGTGTTCGCCGCAATGACACGCCGCCACCCGCGCCTTTACGGTGACCTCAGCGCCCTGAACATTCCCGTCCGCAGCCGGAACTTTCGCGCCTGTCTTGAGGAGCCACTCATCCACCGGCTCCTGCATGGCAGCGATTTCCCCGTACCCGTGATGGGCCACTGGGCATGGACCCGCGGGCTGGTGGACTGGAAAACCTTCCGCCGCCTGGAACGCGAACCGAATCCCCTGGAGCGGGATTATCAGCTCAAACGCGCGATGGGTTTTCCGATGGAAACCTTCACGCGTATCTGGCAACTTCTCCGTCAACCACCAACCCGGTTCACGGAGCCATGAAATATCAACTTGTTCTCCTCCTCGCACTCACCCAGGCCATCGCCGCCGACATGCAGCGTCCCGGCGACAACATCGCCCTCGGCAAACCTTACACGCTCGATCCGCGGCCCAATTATTCCTACTGCACCGATCCCGGGGACAAGACGCAGTTGACCGACGGTGTTTACACGAAGGGCTATTTCTGGACGCAGAAAAGCACCGTGGGCTGGCAGAGCGTGGGCGGCGTCACCATCACCCTGGACCTTGGTACGGTGCAACCGATCCGCGGCGCGTCGTTCAACACCGCCGCGGGCCGGGCCGGGGTGACGTGGCCCGCCAGTATCGTCGTCCTCGTCAGTGATGACGGCAAGAGTTACTACCCGGCCGGGGAGTTGATCAGCCTGAGCCTGAAGCACGGCGGGCCGCTGGCCGATTATGCAATCCACCGCTACTGGACCGACGAGTTGCGGACGCATGGCCGTTTCGTGTCCTTCCTCGTCACGGCGGGCGGGCCTTACACGTTCGTGGACGAACTCGAGGTTTATCGCGGCGACCCGGACTGGTTGAAGCTGCCATTCAACGGCGAAGGCGTGACCGACGCGAAAGCGTAT
>CAZAAF010000151.1:0-9106 GCA_964482575.1 uncultured Verrucomicrobiota bacterium
ATAGCTGCAGCCCGGTGAGGGTTTCCGTGCTCGGAATGCAGAATGTCCGGCCCGAGCGCTGTACGTCAACTTTCCAATAGCCATCGCGCCCGGAGGTCGCGATCCACCCTGGCATTTAGGCGGGAACATCCCATCGAGTTTGAGCTTCTTCCGAAGCAAAGGCACCGGACGAGCCAGCCACGGACGCGGCTACTTCTTCCGGTAGATCCGCACGAAGCGGCTGGAGAAGGAGAGTGGCGTGGCGGGCAATACCCGTTCCTGCGGGAATTCCGCCATCAACTCGAGACCGTCGAGCTTGACCGGCAGCCGGCGGCTCTCCGACACCTGGATCACGAAGGCATGCGGCGCCTTGGGGTCGCTCACGACCTGCAACCGGCTGAAATCAAACGCGGGCGTCTTGTAGGGGCCGGGGGATTTCGGCACGCGCACGACGCTGCCCGCCGGCAGTTCGCGGTTGATGAACGCCCCGGCATCGTCGCGCGGCGATTGGAGGAAACCCGCCAGATAGATGGACGTGGCGGTCGCCAATCCCAGCGCGATGAATCCCGCGCCGAGGATGCGCGCCGCCTGCGGCCAGGGTCCCGTGAGGGCCGCCGCGGCGAACACGCAGAGCAGCGGCAGCAGGAACATGGCGAAACGGACGGTCAACGGTTCGCCCGTCTCGGAGCCGGCAAGCCACGCCGCCGCGACCAGCGCCATCCCGGCATAGCTCACCAGGGCGCGCCCTGCCGTGGAACTCCGCCACAGGGTCACTGCGCCGAAGACCGCCGCGATGACGGCGAACAGGCCCAGGGCATCGGGCAACGTTACGAGGCAATAGACAAAGATGCTGCAGATGGCCACCTGGGGTTCGCGGAACTCGCGGAAGCGGGTGCATTCCTCGCGCAGGACATCGAGGTTGGTCCAGACGTACGGGTTGAAGGCGAGGTAGAACGCCGCGGCCATCAACAGGGCCAGTCCCACCGGCCACGCCGCCGCCGCACAGAGTTTTTTGAACAGACTGACATGGGATTTCCAGCCGTCGTCCGGCTCGAACTCGGGCTTCAGCCGGCTTTTCACAGCGTGCGCCGCAAACAACGCCGTCACCGGCAGCGCGAGGAAGCTCGCACCCGCGCTCAACGCGCAGGCCGCCGCCGCGCCACACGCCGCTGCCGCTCCAAGCCATGGACGAAGGTGGATCGCGACCGCGTGAACCGCGGCCAGCCCCTCCGGGCGCGATGGCGACGGGGTCGCAGGAGCATCGCATTCGGAGACTGCGCACCGGTTGTTGCCGGCGGCTCTCCACGCCAGCCACGCTGCCAGTGTCCCGTAGAACGCCGCCGGAAGATGGGGATTGACGATATGCGAGAAGGCGAGCGCCGGTTGTGACAGCAGCCATATCAGCGCCGCCGCCCAGCCGCAAAGAATTTCCATTCTGTAGCGGCGGTCTGTGACCGCCGGCAGTTCGGCGTCATTGGTCGAAAGCTGACAGCCGCACGTGGCCGCGATGGAACGCCCGAAGAGATAGAGCAGCAGTGCAATGCCAACATTGTACAGCACCATCAGGCAGCGGCCGGCGATGTAGAGCCCGGCGATGTGTTCCGGATGATCGGCATAGTGCGTGACATCGCCCGCAATGCGGCCAAAACCGAGCACGTGCGCCAGCGTCATCGCCGCGCCGGTGCCGTACACGTGCAGGCCGCCGTATTCCACCATGCGCGGATTGAAGTCGAGCTGCCGCGGGCGCATGTTGGCCAGCGCCATCAGCGTCAGCGGCTCGTCCGGCGAATCGGAGAAGAGCAGATAGCGCCGCACCAGCCGCGGCAGGTCGGTTTGCTCCTCGGCGGGTTGCGCGGCGAGGATGGCGGCGTGGCCGCGGCGCGATTCCAGTTCGCGCGAGGTCCGCGCGGTGAGTTCGGCGCGGGCTTTGGACACACTGCCGCCGAGCAACGCCACGCGCTGGGCTGACGGCAGTCCCCAGCCGATGCCCACGAGGCCGAGCACGAGGCCGAGGACCGCGATGGCTGCCAGGCTAAGCCTGTCTTTTGTTTTCATGATGAAAGGCGGCGGCGGCCATCAGGCAGACATACGGCATTACGGGCAGCGCGAAACGCACGTCGGCGATGACCAGCGTGTGCAGCGCCCAGGTGTAGAAAATGACCGTGAGCCATTCGACCGGGGGGCGTTTCCGGAACGCACCGGCGACGGCGAGGCCGAGGTACGCCAGTTGCACCAGCAGCACCGCCCACCACAGCCGGCCCGAGGCGTTGACGAACCAGAACATCACGGCTTTGCGCGCAAACATCAGCAACGCATGGCCCGGCTCGGCGAGGACGTTGTCCACCGCGAGCCGGTAGAACAGCCGGTCGAGCTGGACGGGATTCAAATGGGCATGTTCATGACGGATGCGATCCAGTTCGGCCTGCCAGAGGGGTTTGCCGGTTTCCCAATCGCCACGCGTCGGCCACCAGTTGGTGACGTAGGCGGTGAAACCGCCGCGCTCGGTCGCCACCGGCGTCAGTTCGCCGGTGAGCACGGCGTTGCGGAGGGTCCACGGCAGGATCACCGCGATCATTACGGCCAGCGTCACCACGTAATCGCCGCGCTGCCGCGACCACCAGCGCCGGAGCAGGGGCAGGAGCAGGAAGCTCGGCTTGCAGAGGTTGACCAGGCCCAGCCAGACGCCCGACGCCACGGGCCGCTGCCAACAGACCATGGCGGCCGTCAGCAGCAGCGTCAGGGTGATTTCCTTGTTCACAAACGCGACGCGCCACAACGCCAGCGGATACACCGCGTAAAGCCATGCGGCGATCAGCGCGGGCTTTTCCCCCAGCCATCGCCGGCCCAGAAGGAACACCAGCCAGACCGTCCCGCAATCCATCAGCACCTGCACCACCCGCAGCGCCGTGAGCGAGCCGCCGCACGCGGCCACGAACAGCGGATAGACCGGTCCGCGTTCCACATCGCGCCACTCGCCGCGCCAGAGGCTCTGTGCGATGGCGGTGTAGTTGTCGCCGTCAAAGCGCAAGGTCACGCGCGACTCGACAGCGGGCAGCACCACGAACACAAAGCCGAGTCGCAGCGCCAGCGCCGCCAGTAATAGGACAGTCCATCGCACGACCGCAGCGTACCGGGAGAGGGGAGGGTGTGCAACCGCTTCGTCTTGGTTTTCATTCCGTGACCGCCTACCCTTTGTCCCGAGCAGTCAGACGGAGGCTCATGAGAATTCTTATCACAGGCGCGGCGGGAAATTTGGGATCCCATCTGGCGAGGCATTGGCTCCACGGCCCGCAGGAATTGCGCTTGCTCATTCATCGGACGGCGATGCCCTTCGATACGGCCCGCCATTCCAATGTTTCCTTGTGCAGGGCCGACCTGGGCGATCCGCGGACGCTCACCGGGGTCTGCGAGGGCGTGGATTGCATCGTTCATTGCGCCGGTGTGCTTTTCGCACCGCGGCCAGGAAGATTCCTTTGGCAGACGAATGTGGAGTATGTGCGAAACCTCGTGACGGCAGCCCTGGCAGCCGGCGTGCCCAAGATCATCCTTGTCAGTTTCCCGCACGTGGAAGGGGAAACGTCGCCCGACCATCCTGCCACGGACCGTCTTGATGGCGCTCCAGCTTCGGTTCATGCCCAAACACGGTTGGAGGCGGAGAAACTTCTTTTTGGGGCGTGTCGAGGCACGCCGACCACGCCGGTCTCCCTGAGGGCGGGCATGATTTACGGCCGCGGCGTCTTGATGATCGACGCAGCGCGATGGTTGCTCTCGCGCCGGTTGCTGGCGGTCTGGCGGCAACCGACATGGATTCATCTGTTGGCGTTGCCCGATTTCCTGGATTGTGTGACGGCCGCGGTTCAGGGCGAACACGTTTCAGGAATCTATAACCTCGGCGACGACCAGCCGACGACGCTTCAAAAGTTTCTGGATGCGGCGGCAGCCCACTGGCAGTGCGGCAAGCCGTGGCGCTTGCCGCGATGGTCGTTCTACGTGGCAGGTGCGTGCTGCGAAGTCTTTGCCGCCGTTGCGGGCACGGCATCGCCACTGACGCGGGACTTCATTCGGATTGGCATGGCGTCCTACGCGGCCGATACGACGCGAATGAAGAGAGAACTGTTGCCAAAACTGGCCTACCCAAGTCTGAAAGAGGGTCTGGTTTTGCTGTAGCGAGGCGTTACGGTGCGCGTTTGGTTGGCGCCGGCGCCGGGGGAGTGCGGTCCGGTGACGGCGGCAGCTTCTCGTGCAACTCGGAGAGCAGGCCGATGAAGTGCGGCGCGACGCGGATGAACTGGGTGAAACTCTTGCCCATGCCTCTCATGGCGGCAATGGCCGGTTCGGTGCCTTTCTGCAACACGTGCTCCAGTTTGGCATCGGGATGGTGGTCGCGTTGCGTGAGCCGGTAGGCGTAGCCAATGCCGTCGAAGAGCAGGAAGTTCGACCACGGGCCTTTGGACGAGACAGGACAGCTTGTGTAGCGGAAGCCGCTGATGCTCTCTTCCCACATGTCATCCACGAGGAAGTTGGCGCCCAGGAGGATGCTCCTGGCGACGCGCGGGTCGCCGGTTTCGAGGTGATACCACTTCAGCCCGGTCATCAACACCCCGACCATGAAACCGGCGTTGCCGTAATGCGCCGGTTCACACAGGCAATGGCCCGGCACCATCATCCGCCGCCAGCCGCCTCCGCGGGTGTTGAACTTGGGTTGGGGCGTTTGCCGCTCCAGCACGCGTTCGACGATGATCCTGGCGGCATTCAGATAGAACGGATCGCCCGTGGCGCGATAGACCGCCATCGTCAGGATCAGGTGCCAGCCGGAGTCGCGGCAATTGCTGAAATCGTAGTTCGCCATCCTCCAGGTGTCATAGTGATCGGCAATGGCCAGCCCGGTTTCCAGCGAGCGCCGGTCGCCCGTCAGGAAATAATGATCCATGTGTCCCTCGCACCATGTGTGCGATACGGTGAAACCACCATGCGCGAGGCCCTGGTTTTTGCCGGGCAGCGGGCTCTTCGCAAAGTAGTCGCCCACGTGGCCAATGCAGTGCAGATACGCGCAGCCGACGCGCTCGGCCTTGGCGTGGTAGTGGACCGTATCCACGTCCCGGTTGTGCGTCTCCGCCTCGTCGCCCGCCTGCAGGAATCGCCGGTCGCCGCTGCGCACGAACTGGAGGAAGAACGCGTGCTGCGTGTCATATTCGATATTACCCCAGTTGATGATCCGCTCGCCCCACCAGTCGCCGAAGTTCAACATGCCGTATTCGCGAATCGTGTCGCGGTCGGCGAGATAGACGCCAAGCGTTTCGGAGACCTTCTTGTCGTAGTCGCTCACCACGGCCTGCTGCGGATTCGCCACGGCGATCTCGCCGAACGCACCCGAGTCGGCGTACCAGCGCGGCGGTGCGGCGGCGAACAGGGGGCGATCCAGAGGGGGCGTGCGTCCGTCGAGTCCGATCCAGACCTCGTGGGTCTTGGTCATGCCCTGGCGCAGTTTGTAGCCGCCGCACACATTTCCGGTGCCGGCAGGATCGAACCAGAAGTACAGCTTGTGCCAGTCGTGGTTCTTCTTGTTCGACAGATCATACTGATCGGCCTTCAACGGCGGCATCAGCCAGAGCATCGTCCCCTGGTCGCCGACCTCGAGTTTCTTTGGGTAATTCTGCCAGAAATCGCGCACGAAGACGGGACCCGCTGCGCCATCGAATCGTTGGCCGTTGCCTTCCGACGACTCGTAGCGGTTGTCCGTATATTGTTGCACAAGACGATGCGCTCCCGTCAGTCCCGCCATCCGCCACGCCAGGCTGCGGATGGTGGTGAACTCGTTTGTGGATTCCGCGTGGCCGACGGTCAACAACACGCGTGCCCAAGGCAGACCGGGATAGACGTGGACGCGTGCCTCGTAGGCAAAGGGGGACGTGCCGATTGTTCCCGCGACGTGCAACCCCTGGCGCAGTCCACCGCCGTCCTCCGGTTGGAGATGGGTGACAGCCGCCTTGTGTTCCTTGCCAGCCGCATCGGTCAGGACCAGCTCGCCGCAATCCGGCGTCGTCGCGCCCCGGTACGGCCCGGCATGCGCGACATCAGGTCCAAACTCCAGTGTGTAATCCGCCGCATTTCCGCTGTGCCGGAAATCGAGCAAGACCCACTTTGCGCTGCCGTCGGCCCACCGCCCTGTCACCGTCGCCTGGAGCGGCACCGGTACGCCCTTCGTATCCAGCAACCGAATGTTGCCCGCCGAACCAAGCGTTCCTTTGGAGAACGGCACGCCGCTGGTGACCGGCCAGTCGCGCAGCATGCCGGCAACGGCTGCGGGCGGTTCGACCCGGAGCGTGACTCGTCCGCTCTGTGTTGTCCGCGGTTCTATGAACGGCTTCCATGCCAGCGTGCGCCAATCCGTCGCGGCCTCGCGTCCGTCGCGTGTCACGGTCGTGATACGGTAGCGGGTCGAGTCGCCGGGCTTGATGCCGGCCAGTGTCACGCGATGGTTCTGGGTTGCGATCGGCTCGACGATCTTCCGGCTGTCGCCATACTCGACGGTGCATTGGGCGGCCCACGTGGTGATCCATGTCAACCGGTTGTCCGTTGTGGCAATCTCGCGAAATTCGTGGAGCGGCGGACGCGCCGCCGGTTTCTCGCGCAACAACAGAAGGTCTTCGGTGCGATACGCGCCTTCGGTGCCGGTCGCGCGGAGTTGGATGCAGTCGCCGGGTTTCAGTTCAACCGGCTCCGTGAGAAAAAAGAGATGCTGGTTGTTGTCATCCAGGTTGGCCACCGCGACACCGCGGCGTTTTCCGTTGACGAGGATGAGGACCCGCTCGCAGCCCGGGCTGTCGTAGAAGATGAAGCCGACATGAAACCGGCCCGACGCGCCCGGCGGCACAGTGGCGGTGATGGTGCCCGTGCCCGGCCCCCGCAGCGCGCAGTCGGCGCGATACTCGCTGTGGTCGAACCGGAAACCATCGAGTTTGCAGTCGCGGATCCAGATGGAAATATTTGCGGGATCGTCCACAAGCGCATGAATGCGGTCCAATCCCCAGGTCTGTCCGACGCCCACGCTCGCGGTCAGGTCCGAATCGAGCTGCAACTTCGGGCGGTCACTGGCGGGCGGTCCCTTGGCCTCGAAGTAGCCCGTGCCGTCCACGCCGCGATGCGGCTGGCTGGTCTCGGACAACACGCTGAGCCGGAACCGCGATGCACCGTCGCGTTGCGCAAGGTCCACGTCGTAGCTGACAAACGCGCTGCCGCCAGCCACCGCCACGCGCGGGCCGGGCGCGAGGCGCGTTTTGCCATCGGGCGTGTAGGCGGTGATGCCGGGCGACCCCTGGGAACAATGCAGCATGAACTCGCAACCGTGGCGTTCCCGGCCGGTGGCGGGGTTGTCGTCCGAGTCCAGGTAGAGCAACAGGCTGGAATTCTCGACCGGATACGGCGCGAGGAAATCCACGCGCCAGACGAACCGGTTGCCGCCGACGTTTGCCAGGGCCACGCGCTGGAGGGTGTGCGCTGGATCGGCGGCCGGTTTGGCCGATTTCGCCGCGGGTCGTTCCCAGAGGGTGACGAAGTTTTCCTTCGCCTGTGGATCGCAGCCGAGCGCCGTCTTCGTCTCGGCGGAAATGGCATCCCAGCGGGCGTCTTGCGCCGGGGTCAGCGCGGCGCCGGCCACCATCATTGTCCAACACAACAGGGTCGTCCTGTTCATAGTGACTTTGGCCTCCTCAGCGGCGATGGAATGTCAGGCGTCTAGGAGCCGTGGACCTCCCAGCCCTGACGATACGTGCGGTGCAGGAAACGTTCCGCCTCCGGCACGTTCGGAATCTTCATCCCGACCGGATCCCATTCCAGTCGCTTGCCGGGGACGCGGATGGCCACGGTGCCGAGCAGGATCGCCTCGGCCATCGGGCCGGTCTGGACAAAATGCGACTCGGTCATCTCGCCGCCCAGACACGCGTCGGCGAAGTGATGATAATGATTGCGCGGCGGCAGTTTCGGACGCGGATGATCCTTGAACTTGTCGCGGGGGAACAGCAGCGGGCCGGTGCCGAGCTGCAGCAGGAGCGAACCTTCGCTGCCGATGACCATCGCCGACTCCTCCGGGTACTTGGGCAGGCCGGCGATTGCCTGCACGTCGGCGGGCGGGAGCATCTCGCCGTCAAACCACTCCACGGTCAGATCCTTGCCGCCCGTGGACTGGCTGCCGGGGAACATCCAGGTGATGTGCTGGCATTGCGGCCATGTGTCGGCGCGGCGTTCCGGTGATTGCTCCCACGATTTCTGGACCTCGGCGAGGACCGACTTCGGCGCCGTGAGTTGGAGGCCTTTCCAGACGGCATCGAAGACATGGCAGCCGATGTCACCCGACCAGCCGGTGCCGAAATCCTGCCACGCCCGCCATTTCACCGGATGATAGATGCCCGGCGCAAAAGGCCGCTCCGGCGCGGTGCCGAGCCAGAGGTCCCACGCGAGGGTCGCGGGCGGCGGTTCGCCCTGGGCCGGCCGCGGGCCTTTGAGACGGTAGTTCTCGACCGCGCCGATCCGGTTCGAGCAGAGGATGACGCGGCTGACCTGGCCGAGGATGTCTTCGCGCAACAACCGCACCGTCATGCGGTCTCCCATGCCCGAGGCGAACTGTGTGCCGAGCTGGGTGACGACGCCCGCCGTCCTGGCGGCGATGGCCACGCGGCGGCATTCGGCGACGTCATGACAGAGCGGTTTCTGGCAATAGACGTGTTTCTTCGCCCGCAATGCCGTCAGCGTAATGGCCGCGTGCATGTGGTCGGGCACGGTGGCGTTGAGGGAGTCCACCCGGTCACCCTCCTTCGCCAGCAACTCGCGCCAGTCGCGATACCGGCGGGCGTCGGGCAGCAACGCCGCGGCCTTGTCGAGGTGCGCGCTGTCCACGTCGCAGATGGCGGCAATCTCCACTTTCGGGTGGGACTTGAAATTGTTGAGGTCGTTCCAGCCCATGCCGCCGACACCGATGCAGGCGTGGCGGAGCTTGTCATTGGCGCCGAAGCCTTCGCGGCCGATGGCGAAGGTGGCGAGACCGGCGGAGGTGGTCCGAAGGAAATGGCGGCGGGACAAAGTCCGTTCCATAGCATGCTCCTTTCAAGTCAACATGGCGGTCAAACGCCAC
>CAZAAF010000152.1:0-9100 GCA_964482575.1 uncultured Verrucomicrobiota bacterium
CATGTACGGACCGCTCAACAACTTCACGGTGGAACAGCGCCGGAAGGACCCGAAGTTCACCCTGATCCCCGACGCCGTGCATCCGGGACCGGCCGGCCAGTTCGTCATGGCCACCGCCATCATCAGCGACGTGATGCGCAAAGGGACGGTCTTCACGCTCAACATCCGGCCGAACCTGGAGCCCAAGAAGGCCATCACCGCCGGCAACGGCAAGGCGGAGAACATCGAGATCACGCCGGACAGGATTGCGTTCACCTTCAAGGCCAACGCCCTGCCGTGGGTCGTGCCGCCCGACGCCATCGAGGGCGTCAAGCTGACGCATGCCGGCCATCGGTACGGCCAGGAGCGCCTGACCTGCCCCGGCCTCAAGCCCGGCAAGTATGAGTTGAAGATCGACGGCCAGGTTGCCGGCACCTACACGGACGCGCAGCTCGCCTTCGGCGTCGAGCTGGAGGAGAACGAGAAGACGCCCGATTTCCAGCAGGCGATGAAGGTCGCGATGCTCAACAAGGAACGCAACGACAAGGCCGTCCATCCGCTGCGCGACTTGTGGCTCAAGCGGAAGATCGCGCGCCATCAGATCGCCAAGCTGGAACAGGCCGGCAACAAGGATGCCCTGGAGGCCAAGCGCGCCGAGATTGAGAAGTGGCTGCCGGAATTCAAGGCGGGCGTGGCCGAGAAAATCGCGCTCGCGAAACAGTTCGAGGACCAGATTTACCAGGCCAACCAGCCCGTGGCCCGGAAGTACGAACTGACCCGCCTGCCGTAATCGGCGGCGTTCGGCCAGGAAATTTGCAGATCGCAACCCGGCGTTGCGCGCGCCCTGCGTGCAACGCCGGGCGGCTTTTCCCCCCGTCCCGTCCCAGGTTACGTCAGGGCCGCGGGATTCCGATCACCAGAATCTGGCCGGCATAACAGGACAGTCCCTCCGGCAGCGTTTTCACCCGCAGGACGGCCGTGTGTTCGCCGGGAGCCTGTTCGGGCAGGTAGAAAAAGCGCGCATACCGGTGAATCTTCTCCGTCTGCGGGCGTTTGATGATGATGGGTGCGGCATGGTCAATCGTGACTTCCACTTCCATGACGCCGCCTTGCGGGATGTCGCTGAAACCGAGGGTGGTCCCGTTCCATTTCACCGTGATCGTTTCACCCGTCCGGTTGCATTTCACCGCGCCGCGGAGCATGGCGTGCGTCCGCCCGAAATCCTCCCGGTAAACGGTGTCCTGACCGACATCCACGGGAGTCCAGCCCGCGCTCAGGACCGCGTTGGATACCGGCACGAGCGCGGCGGTTTCCCAACAGGCGGGTTCCAACGGCGCCGGCAGGCGGTGGTCCTGCACCTTCCCCACCGGTTTTATCGCGAGCATCGAACGGGCAATCACGTCGCGATACACCTCATGGCCCGCATCGCCCGGATGAACTCCATCGGCGGAGAACACGAGCTTGCCGGCCACCGGCTCGCTCGCCTTGAATACCAGCGACCCTTCCTTCTCGCGCCTGGCGATTTCCACGCCGAGGTCGATCGAGGGAATGCCGTAGGCATTGGCCACGGTCTCCATGATCGGGCCGAACCACGGCGTCCGGCCCGCCTGGAGATCCTTCAGCATGGACTGGCAGATCGTATAGACGAGACAGATGTCGATGCGGGGATTCTTTTTCCAGATTTGCCGGACAATCCCTTCGACGGATTTGGCCTCAAAGCCACCGCCGCCGTTGACGCGATGTTCCATGAACACCAAATCGGGATCTTGGGCGAGCACGTCGCCGGCGATCCGGCAGGCGCCGTAATCGGAACCGGTGCCGGAGATGGCGGCATTGATCTCGATCACGTCCGCTTTGGGGAACTGCGCCTTGAACCACGCCAGGGTTTTGGGCCGCCAGCCGTTTGCGGCGGTGATGCTGCCGCCCAGATAGGCGATGCGCACCGGGCCGCCGGCTTCCAGTTTCGTGAAGACATTCGGCAACCCGTCGCGCACGCGCAATTCCTCGGCCACCTTCGGATCATGGGTGACGCTGGCGGCCTGGAGCGGCGTCAGTGCCAGGGCGGTGAGAAGGGTCAGGACGCGTGGGATGTTCATGGGATTTTTGGGGGACAAAGAAAAAGGGGCCAGTTGTCAGACTGACCCCTTTTCAAGGTGATTCCTTTTACTTCTTGGTCCTAGGAGCTTTTTCAGCGACGGGTTTCACGGTATCGGGAACAGTTTCGCCATTCGCCAGCACCACGCGGAATCCGCAGAACCCGACACGGATTTCCGGCAGCACATCGGTGCAGGAGAGCAGCAACCCGCCCGGGCCGGCGCGGAACCACTCCTGATGCTCGCCCTTGTGATCGGTCACATACCGGGTCTCGCTCCACTGGAAGATGCTGCCGTCCATCAACCCCAGCCCGCAGGGATTCGACTTGGCGCTTTCCACGGGCGCGGTGCACGGCTTGCCCGTCTCGGACCCGCTGATCACCCGCCAGTCGGCCAGGAACATCGCGGCCTTCTTCTTGTCCATGGGCTTCTTGTCGGTGGCCCCGACCGCGGACATCCATTCCACCAGCGTGGGCAGGCGATACGTTTGCTTCGGGCCGATCACCTTCTCGCGGCGCTCCTTCTCCGTCAGCCACTGGCAGAACGCCTTCGCATCCTTCCAGCTCACGCCGACCACGGGATGGGTCGGCGTCTGGGAAAAGCCCGGGCACTTCCACGAGTCGCCGTACACTTTCACGGCATTGTCCCGGAGCGACCACATGGCGTTGGTCGCGTCATAGCTGGTGGCCTTCACAAACGCTTCAAAATCCTGGACGCGCGTGGGCACGGTGCAAAAGAGCGCGGGAGCCCCCGGCACGGGCACGAGCTTCATCCCGAGACTGTTGGTGATGGGCTGGCCGGGGGCGGCTTGGGGAGCGGGCGCTCCCATGAGGGTTCCGGAACCCCACGCGATACCGACAACGCACGCGATCACTGCCAGTCGTCCATAACAGGTCTTCATAAGTTTATGCTCCAACTGTCTTTGCCGTTCGTGAAACGGAACTCCTTCCAGTCCATTCCGAGCCGGCAGTCTAAGCCATTTCCCGGAAAAAGGGAAAGGAGAAGAAAGGGGGATGTTGGTCCGGGACCTCTCATCGGGCGTCTTCGATGTTGGAGTGATTTTCCTGTTTTGCGCGGGTCGTATCCCGTCAGCGCCAGCCCGGCAGTGCCCGGCGGTGACTCCGGCCCTTTCGCTAGGCAGAGACAGGGATGAATTCAACGGGTCTGCCCGCCGAAATCGTTGCCGATAAAGAAAATGTCGAGCGCGTCAGCCGCCGCGTCGCGCAGCCGGCAAGGAACGCCATGAGCGATACCATCTAGGATGTTTTTATCGTGGTCTCCCTCGTCTAGGGGGTGAGGGTCTTGCTCTCGCCCGGGCGCAGCGTGAGTGGCGTCACGTGATCGCCGTAGCGAACCCTTGTGGCCGTGCCGGCACGACTGCGTATCGTGGCCGATGCGAGTTGGCCGTCCTTCCACGCCATCTCCACTTCGAAGCCGCCGCGCGCGCACAGGCCGCGGACGCGGCCCGTTGGCCACGCTTTCGGCAGCGCGGGCAAGAGCTCGATCTCGCCGGCGTGCGACTGGAGCAACATTTCCGCGATGCCGGCGCAGCCGCCGAAGTTGCCGTCGATCTGGAACGGCGGGCAGGCGTCGAACAGGTTCGCGTAGGTGCCGGCGCCTTTGCCGGTGTAGTTGAGTGTCGACTCGGCGGTCAGGTGCAGCAAGGCTTGGAGAAGCTTGTAGGCGCGGTCACCGTCGCCAAGGCGGGCCCAGAAATTCACGCGCCACGCGAGCGCCCAGCCGTTGCTCTTGTCGCCGCGGGCAGCGAGCGAGTGGCGGCAAGCCTCCGCCAGCTCGGGCGTGCCGCGCCGCGTGATGTCGTAAAACGGGTGCAAACCATACAGGTGCGACGTGTGGCGATGCGTCGGCTCGATCTCGGGATACGGTTCGAGCCACTCCTGCAACCGGCCGTCGGGAGCGATTTGGTTGGGGGCGAGCCGCTCGCGCTTCGTGATGAGTTCGGCGCGCAGATCGGCATCGAGGCCGAGGATTCCGGCAGCGCGGGCGGTGTTGCCAAAAAGCTCGCGCAACAACTGCAGGTCCATCGTCGGGCCGAGGCAGACGTGGGCCGCTTTTCCGTCGGGCAACCGGAAACTGTTCTCGGGCGAGTTCGACGGGCCGGTGACGAGCCACCGGTGTTTCGGCTCCTCGATGAGGTTGTCGAGATAGAAGCGCGACGATTCCTTCAGGATCGGGTACGCCCGAGCCAGAAACCTCCGGTCGAGCGTGAACGCGTAGTGTTCCCACAAATGCTGGCAGAGCCACGCCGAACCACTGACGGTCGCGCCCCACGATGCCGACTCGCCGGGCGACGTGAAGCCCCACGGGTTGGTGATAACGTGAGCAACCCAGCCACGGGTATTGTAATAGGCGCGTGCGGTCTTGCGACCCGGCTCGACCATCGAAGCGATGAGCTTGTGCAGTGGCTCATGAAGTTCGGAGAGGTTGCAGACTTCGGCCGGCCAGTAGTTCATCTGGACATTGATGTCGAGATGCCAGTCGCCGTTCCACGGTGTCTGGATTTCCTCGGCCCAGAGGCCTTGCAGGTTCGCCGGCAGGCCGCCGGGGCGCGAACTGCTGATGAGCAGGTAACGGCCGAAGTTGAAGTAGAGCGCGGCCAGCGCGGGGTCGTCGGCACCCTGCGCGAAACCGGCGAGCCGTTCGATGTTGGGCAACGCACTGTTGGCGCTCGCGGGCAGGCCCAGTTCGACGCGGTTGAAATACTTCTGATGATCGGCCTTTTGTGCCGCTCGCAGGGCCGTGAATGATTTCCTTGCCGCCCTGTCGAGGTCGCGCTTCGTGGCAGCCACCGGATTCCCGGATTGCCGCCCGGCGAAGCCCTTGAAATCGGTCGCCGCCGCCAGCAGCAACACGACTTCCCCGGCGTTCCCGACGACCAGCCTGTTTCCGTCCGCGTTCACCGTGCCGCCGCGCACCAGCACGCGCAACCGCGCCGCATAGCTCACGCCTCTGCCGCCGCGGCCGTCGTTGAGCGAGCCGGTCATCAGCAACTCGTTGGCGGCCGTTGCGGTGGTTTCAAACCGTTCCGGACGGTCCAACGCGATGGTGAACGAAATCGGACCCGTCAACCGCGACACAAACACCTCATCCGGGGCGCTGACAAAATGCTCGCGTGTGAACGTGACGCCCGCGCGCCGGTATTCGACACGGCCTGCGGCCGTTGCGAGGTCAAGCAGGCGCGAGTAGTGTTCGACGGCATTGGTCGCGCCGGAAAACTTCAACCGCAGGTTGCCAAGCGTCTGGTAGCAGCCGAACGGCACGTTGGCGCCGCGGCCGTGGCCGGAGCCTTTGTTCTGGCAGGTGAAGTTGGCGTTGACCAGCTTTTCCGCCCCGACGTTGTCGCCTTCGAGCAGCCGCCGGCGGATTTCCGGCAGCGCCTTGTGGGCATCGGGCCGATCGGCATCTTCGCGCGAGCCGGACCAGACGGAGCTTTCGTTGAGCACGATGCGTTCCTCGTCCACCCCGCCGAAGATCATCGCGCCGATGCGTCCGTTGCCGAGCGGTAGCGACTGGTGAAACGCCCTCGCCGGCTTGTCGAACCAAAGCGTGGTGGCCGGATCGCCCGCCGTGGCAACCGCGACCAGAGCCACCATGAACAGGGACAGCAGGTATTTCATCGCCCTTTCGGTGCGAACAACTGAAACTCCCAGATCGTTGGGCCGGCCTTGCCGTCGGTGATGTTGAGGCGGACGATGCGCGCGGTGACCGGCTCGAACTTCACTTCGAGGCGCTTGCCGATGCCCTGGCCGCTGTGGAAGGTCTTCCATTCGTTGCCGGCCTTGTATTGCAGCTCGAAGGCTTTCACGCGCACGCCGTAGTCCACGCACTCCTGGATCACCGCGCGGTCGAAGGTCTGCGGCTTGCCCAGGTCCACCTCCAGCCAGCACGGGCCGGTGCCGGCGTCGGTGGCCCAGCGCGTGTTCTCGTCATCGTCCACGGCCATGCCGGCGCCGTGGCTCTTGCTGTTTTGATAGACGTTGGAGGCTTTCGCCTTTTTGCCGGTCGTCAGCGATTCGCCCGCGGGGTTGACGCTGAGCGGTTCGATCCCGATGGCGGGCTTGTCGAGTTCCAAGGCGACGATGGTGTCAATCTCCTGCCGGTTCGCCTTCGGCACGGCGATCTCGATGCCGGCCGCCGTCTGCTTCACGGTCGTTTCGCCGCCGGTGAGGAGGCTGCTCTTGACGATTGTTGCCGGCAACGGTGGCAGCACCAGCGTTTCCTCCGGCCACGCGGTGATGTGGACAAAGACGGTGTTGCCCTTGCGCGTTGCGGCCACGCTCTTGGTGGGTTTGTAGGGACCGCCGCGCGTGCCGTAGATCGAGTCGCCATACTTCGCGAGCCACGCGCCGATGTCCTTGAGGCGATCCACCTGGCACGGCTCGATGAGGCCCTCGGGCGTCGGGCCGACGTTGAGCAACACGTTGCCGTCGCCGCCCGCCGCGCGGATGAGCATGAGCAGGCACGCCGAGAGCGGCTTCACGCCGTCCTCCGGCCCGCCCCACGCCCAGTGGTTGTGCTTGGAGACGGTCATGCAGGATTCCCAGGGGCGCTGCAGGTTGAAGCCGCCGATCCGCTGCTCCGGCGTGTCGTAGTCGCCGCCGTCGCCGGTGCGGTTGTTGATGAGGATGTCGGGCTGCAACTCGCGTACCATCTTGATCGTGTTCACGCCGCGCCCCTTGAACTCCTGCGGCACGTCGTTCCAGATCGTGATGAGCGGGCCGCAGTGGGTGATCAACTCCCGGATTTGCGCGAGCAGGTAGCGGTTGTAGGCGTCGAGGTCGGATTTCTCGCGCTTCACCTTGCCGCCGGGACTGGTGAGCGGGAAATCGGGGTGATGCCAGTCGCAGACGGAGTAGTAGGCGCCGAACGCAATCCCCTGCTTCCGGCACGCGTCGGCCAGTTCCTTCGTCACGTCGCGGTGGAACGGCGAGTTCATGACGTTGTAGTCGGTCTCCTTCGTCGCGAAGAGACAGAACCCGTCATGGTGTTTGGTGGTCAGCACGACGTACTTCATGCCGGCGGCCTTGGCAATGCGGGCCCACTCGTCGGCGTTGAACTGCACCGGGTTGAACTTCTTGTAGAGGTTGTCGTACTCCTCGATGGGCGTCTGCGCCCCGCGCGACCAGCCAATCTCCTGGTGCGTCAGGCTGACCGGCCCCCAGTGGATGAACATGCCGAACCGCATGTCCTGCCAGCGTTGGACCGCGGCGGGGTCGGGTTTTATCCACGGCGGCTCGGCCTCGGCGGCGGCGAGGGGTTGCGCGGCGAGAGCCAGCGCCACGGTGAAGAGAAGACATTGCGCGCGAGTCATGGCATCAATCCTTTCGTTGGATATCGAACACGAATCCTAGCGAACCGCCGTCCTCGAAAGCGTCCACTTATCGCCGCCGTTGAATATTGAACGTGGCGCCTTGAAACCACCGGTATTCCGGCGATGGCAGGAACCTCGCGGATCCCGACTTTATTGTTTCCGCTTCTTCCCCGCGCCCGCCTGGTCCAGTTTTTTCAGTTCGTCCTCCGACGGCGGCGTCCACTTCGCGGGCTTCGGATTCTCCACCGTCAACGGCAGGTCGTCGTCCATCTGCTGTTGCGCCGCCTTCAGTTTCGCCAGCATCTGCCCGATGCGCCCGGCCTGTGCGGGGTCGCCGGCGAGGTCCTTCATCTCGTCGGGATCCTTCTGGAGGTCGAAGAGCTGGGTCACATTGACCTGGGGATAGCGGATGATTTTCCACCGCTCGTCGCGCCACGCGCGCTGGACGCCGCAATAGGCGAAGAAGAGTTCGTCGCGCACCGCCTTCGCCTGGCCGGTGATGACCGGCTTGAAGCTGCGGCCGTCAATGCCCGCCGGCATCGGCCCGCCGACGAGGTCGCAGAGGGTCGGGTAAATGTCATGCAGATACATCAACGCGTCGCTGCGGCCCTTGGGAATGCCGGGGCCGGCGAAGACAAGCGGCACCTTCATGCCGGCGTCGTAGAGGTTCTGCTTGCCGAGCAGGCCGTGGCTGCCGACGGCGATGCCCTGGTCGGCGGAGAAGATGATGATCGTGTTGTCGAGCTGGCCGAGCTCCTTGAGCGTCTGGAGGATGCGGCCCATGTAGCCGTCCATCGCGGTGATGACGGCGTAGTATTCGTGCAGCGTCTGGCGGAGGCCCGCCTCGGTGCGCGGCCACGGCAGCAACCGTTCGTCGCGCACGATCATGTCGCCGTTGTCGAACGGGTGCATCGGCAGCCAGTTGGCCGGCAGCGGCACCTTGTCGCGGTCGTAGAGGTGCATGTAGTTGCCGGCGGCCACGCGCGGGTCGTGCGGATTGGCAAACGCGAGATACATGAAGAACGGCTTGTTCTCCTTCTTCTCCTTCAGGAACTTCACCACGTCGTCGGAGATCATCTTGCCCGGCTCGCCACAGGTGCGGTCGAGGTCTTCGTTGATGTAGAGGTTGGTGTCGAACTTTGCCTGAATGAGCGGCGCGGTATTATGTTTCTTGCCCTGGTGGTACGTGACGTACCCGGCGTCCTTCATCGAGAGCGGCCAGTTCGGCGCGTCGCCGGGCGCGATGGGGCCGTTGCCCTTCTTCGCGCCGGGCGGGATGAAGTGCTTCCAGCGGAAATAGGCCCGGCCGCTCAACAGCATGTTGCGGCTCGGCGTACAGACCGCGGGCGAGTTGCCACCGAAACAGTAGGCGTTGTTGAAGACGAAGCCGCGCTGCACCAGCGAATCGAGCGTCGGCGTCTTGACGAACGGGTTGCCGAGCGCCGCGACGGAATCGCTGCGCATGTCGTCGGCGAACAGGAAGAGGACGTTAGGCTTGTCGCTTGCGAAGACGCTGCTCGAAACCAGGAGAAGAAGAAGGGCGATGCGTTTCATGACGTTATTCTAGATCAATCCGGTCTGGTATGCACACTGTAGCGCAGGTTTCCGACCTGCTGTGTCGCGGATTTCCAATCCGCAGAAGCCCGCAAATTGAACGCCAATTCTCATGTGTAAGCGTCGCCGGCTGGAAGCCGGC
>CAZAAF010000153.1:0-9076 GCA_964482575.1 uncultured Verrucomicrobiota bacterium
ACTCGGCGGGCGATGCGGACGCCGATGCCGCCGCGACCGGCGGGGCCTTGGCCGGCGCGACTGCCGGTGTGGCCGCGGGAGGCGCGGCGGGCGCGAGTGCGGCCGGGGGTTGATAGCCGGTGGCGGTGCAATAGATCTGGAACAACCGCGGGTTGACCGTCGGCAGGCGGCGCAGGTCCACCTGGGACCAGGAGTACTTGGCCGCGCCGTAGGGCAGCTTGAAATCGAAGCCGCGCGCTGTGACGTTGGACACGTCGCCGTTGACGGTGCTGCCATTGGCGAGCGGCACGGGTTCGGCCAGCGCGGCCGGCAGGATGCTGGCGAAGATGGCCAGCACAAGCGGAAGCCACAAATCTCGCGACATGACACATCCGAAAAACAGACGCGCGGGATTCTTCATGGGGAAGGTCCTCTCCAGTGACTCAGTGAACGCCGGAATCATGGCGGGTGTGAGTATGACCGGGAGCCTTCTGGCCGTCCAGCCTTTTGCCCTCCATTCCATCCGGCAGCGCAACATCCACCGCGGGCCTGGATCGGCGCTTACTTCTTCTTCGGCAAGGCCCGTGTCGCGCCGGTGGAAATGCCGCCGTCCACCAGCAGCGTCTGGCCGGTGACGTAGCCGCTCGCCTCGGACGCGAGGAACACAATCGCGCCGTCGAGGTCCTGCGGCTGGCCGGGGCGCTTGAGCGGGATGCGGTCGCAGAGATACTCGACCCACTCCTTGTTTTCGTACAACACCGCGTTCTGCTTGGTTTTGAACCAACCGGGCGCGAGACAGTTCACGGTGATGCCGTACACGCCCCAATCGTCGGCGAGGCTCATGGTGAGCTGCTTCACGCCGCCGCGGCTCGCGCCGTAGGGACCGAGTCCCGCGTAACCGGCCACGCTCGTCACGGAACCGATGTTGATGATGCGGCCGTATTTCCGTTCCACCATGTGCCGGGCGACGGCCTGGGCGACGAAGAACGTGCCGCGGAGGTTGGTGTCGAGGATGAGGTTCCAGTCGTCCCACGTCACATCGAGCGCCGGCTTGCGGACGTTACAGCCAGCGTTGTTCACAAGGATGTCGATCTTGCCGTAATGGGCGATGGCGGCGGCCACGGCCTGCTGGATGCTGTCGTGGTTGCGCACGTCGAGCGCCAGCGGGAACGCGCGGCGGCCGAGCGCCTCGATCTCCTTCTGGAAGGGCGCGAGGGTCGCAGCGTCGCGGCTGGTGATGATGAGGTCCGCGCCGGCACGGGCCAGCGCGCGACCGAGGTACTGGCCGAGCCCGCGGCTAGTCCCGGTGACCAAGGCAACGCGGCCGGTGAGGTCGAAAAAATTCTCGCTCATGGCGTCAGATGCCCCACGGGGCGCGGTTGGCACGAACCAACAAGTGGTTGGCGGCTTCGGCGTCGTCACCGGTGAACTGCTCGGCCACGGGATCCCAGTGCAGCTTCCGCTTGAGCCACATCGCGATGTTGGCGAGGTGGCAGATGGTGGCGGAGCGGTGGCCGATCTCGATCGGCGCAGCCGGCTCGCGGCGGGTCTTGACGCAATCGAGGAAGTTTCGCATGTGGTTGGTGCTCGTACCGAGATGGATTTCGTTCGCGCCGATGATGGAGGTCTTCAGCGACGCCGGCTCCGCAAAGAAGCCGCTCGCGCCCATCTCGATCCAGCCCTCGGTGCCGACGAACCGGCATTGCGCCACCGTGCGGTCGGGATCGGCCTCGGTGTCGGTGGTGCAGACCATTTCCACGCCGTTGGCGTAACGTGCGCGGAACTTCACAATCCTCGCCACGTTGAACAATCCCGCCGTCGGCCACTCGCTGCCGTCATCCGCGATTTCGACCGGGCCGGTGTGCTCGGAGTTGTTGCCCCACTGCGCCATGTCGAACGCGTGCGCGCCGAGGTTGGTGGTCTGGCCGCCGGAGTAATCGCGCATGAACCGGAAGGTGTAGAGGCAGCGGTCCTTGTGATACGGCTCCCACGGCGCCGGGCCGACCCACATGTCATAATCGAAACCGTCCGGCACGGGCATGGGCGCCCACTCGCCCGGAGGGCCGTGGCGATTCCACGTGCCAACGCGCGTTTCGATCCGCTTCAACTGCCCGATGCGGCCGTTGCGGACCAGTTCGCAACCGAAGCGCGTCAGGGGATTGGACCGCTGATGACTGCCGGTCTGGACCACCACGCCGGCGTGGCGGGCCGCCTCCACCATCGCGCGGCCCTCGGCGAGCGTATAGCTGAGCGGCTTCTCGCAGTAGATGTCCTTGCCGGCGCGCGCCGCCAGAATGGTCATGATGGCATGCCAGTGGTCGGGCACGACAATTGCGACGGCATCCACATCGCGCCGCGCGAGAACGTCGCGGAAATCCGCGTACATGTCGCAACCGTGGAACGTGCCGGCGCGCCGGCGTTCGGCGTAGGTTTTTTCCACGACCTGTTTGGCCGGCTCGCGGCCGCAGAACTGGCTGACGTTGCGATAACCACCGCTGCCGCGGTTGACGTCGCACACGGCCACGATCTGCGCGTCCGGCTCCGCCAAGAACGCCTTCATGTCCTGGAACCCCTGGTTGCCGACGCCGATCATCGCAAGGGTGACGCGGTTGCTCGGCGCGAGCGCGCCGCGCGCGGTGGCGGGAATGAAATTCGGGGCGCTCGCCGCGGCGAGCATGGCGGCGGCCTTGCCCGTGGTGTGTAGGAATTCCCGGCGGGTAAGATGACCTTGTTTTTTCATCATGACATTTCCTATGGAACCGGCGTGAGAATGACTTTCAACAACCCCGGCTCCTTGCGATAGAGCCGGTCGAACCAGGCCGCGCCTTCCGTCAGCGGTGCGACGGCGCTGATGAGCAACTCCCCGCGAACCGCGCCGCTCGCCAGCAGCTTCAGGCAATCCGGATACTCCCCGCTCGACGCGCATGAGCCGAAAACGCTCAACTCGCGCGCCACCGCCACTTGCAGCGGAAACTCGATCTTCGGCGCGACGTTGCCGACGAGCGCCACCGCGCCGCCTTTGCGGACGCATCGCAACGCCAGGTCCGCCGTGGCGGTGACGCCGACCGCCTCGAAGGCCGCGTCCGCGCCGCGCTGGTCCGTGAGCCGGAGGATTTCCGCCAATGCGTCCGTGTTGCCGGAATGAAGGGTCGTGGTCGCGCCCACCTGCTTCGCCACGTCCAGGCGGTCGGACGCCACGTCCACCGCGATGATCTGTCCGCAGCCCACCGAGCGCAGCGCCTGGATCAGCATCAGGCCGATGATGCCGCAACCGATGACCACGGCCGTATCGCCCCGCGACACGGGTGTGCGCCGCACGGCGTGAAGCCCGACGGACAACGGCTCCACCAGCGCAGCGTGTTCAAAGGACACGGTGTCCGGCAGACGATAGAGAATGCGCTGCGGCACCGCGACCCACTCCGCAAACGCGCCGTGATGGCGGTATTCGTCGCACGAGACGCCGAGCACGCGGCGGTTACTGCAAAGGTTGACCCGGCCTGCGCGGCAGGAATCGCACTGGCCGCAGTAGATCGTGGAATCGAACGTCACGCGGTCGCCCGGTTTCCAATCCGTGACCGCCGCGCCGACCTTGGCGATCACGCCCGACGCCTCGTGGCCCATGACGATCGGCGGACGGCGTCGGCCGGTGCTGCCGTCCATGCCGTGGACATCGCTGCCGCAAATGCCGCAGGCCTTCACCGCGATGAGGACGTCGTCCGGGCCGATTGACGGTTCCGGCATCTCGTCGAGAACCAACTGCCCGTAGGCTTTGAGGACCAATGCTTTCATGGTTTTTCGAGCGGACGGAGTGTAGGCGCAGCGATGGCCGGAGACAATCCCCGGTTTTCAAAAACCCGCCGGTGCGGCAGGTTCCGCCTCATTTGTTTCCCGGCTGGCGAACCGCCCAAAGGTAGTTTTTCGAACTGATATACAACGTGCCGTCCACCGCCACCGGCGAAGCGTATCCCGGCGCCCCCAGGCGAATCTCACGGAGGACCTTTTTGTTCCTGCCAGCGGCCAGGACCCAGAGGTGCTTCGTGGTGGGCAAATAGACCTTTCCATCGGCCACGAGCGTGGAGGACCAGACGGGCGCGCCGGTTTCGTGGACCCAGCAACACCGGCCCGTCTCCGCGTCCAGGCAATGCAGCCGTCCCGCGACGTCGGCGATGTAGAGCAGGCCGTCGTGGATGGAAACCGTGGAGAGCGTCCGGTCCAGTCCCTGATAACACCAGATCTTGCCGGTCCGGGTGATGTCGCCGGTCTTCGTGGCATCCAGGCACCAGAGCGCGCCGCGCCCGCGCCCGTGCGTGGGATCGCGCCCGATGGCCACATAGACGCGGTTCTTGTAAAAGACGGGACAGGCGATGATCTCACTCATGCCGGCGAAACTCCCGTCGTCATCCTTGTTGAACGACTGCCTCAACCGCCGGTCGCCGAGGGCGTAGTGCACCACCGGGCTGAGCGCGCCGAAGGACTTGTACTCCGGCGGATTGCAGTCGCAAGACCAGACGGTCTTGAGCTTGACCGGCTTTTCCGGCACCGATGCCAGCGCTTCGAAAGCGTAGCAGCAACCGTCGCCGCCGCCGAAGAAGACCAGTTTCCGTCCATTCACAATCCCCATGGCCGGCGTGGACCATTGGCCGTGTAACAAATTCGGACCGATGTGCTGCGCATCGTCGGTGGCCACGAGCCGGCCGGTCCGTTTGTCGAGGACGATCAGGTTCGGAGCGTCCGGAGCCGGCACCTTCCGGTCGTCGGCGTAGGCCACCCGCGCGTCGCGGTCCACGCCGTTGCACGTGCAGACATACACCAGGTCGCCATCCACCAGCGGCTGGCCGTTGCAGGCATCCGCCGGACGGACACCGAGCGCCCACAGGTCGAAGGTCCACACCACACGTTCGCTGCGGAGGCCCGTCGCCGCGGGCGATGGATCGGCTGACGTGTTCCGACCTTCACCCGACACATAAAACGATTTGTCGCTGCCGTTGGCATCGAGACACATCACCTCGCAGCGGTGGTTGACGAAATAAACGCGGTCGCCGTCCACCGTGGCCGAGGCGCAGATGCCGAGATTCGGCGTGATCCGGCCCAGCATGAACTTCCGGCCCCGCTCAAGTTCGTCCGGGAACATGCGGAAAGGCGCGGCATATTGCCACAGCACCCGCCCGTTGCGGGCATCCAGACACTTGAAGACGCCCCGCCCCGGCTCGCCGCCGCCAATGAATATTTTGCCACCCACCACCGCCGGCGTGGAATAGGTGTTCGCACTGGTCCGCACGCCCCACACGACATTGGTTGCGGTGGACAACAGGATTTCGCCAATCGCGGTATTCTTCTTCCCCGGCTCGAACCCATCCGGGAGATTCTTTTCGTCGGCGACCATGTTCCGGCCATGCGAGCCGCCGAACTCCGGCCAGTCCGCGGCGGACACCGCGGCGCCGCCGCACACCAGCGACGCCAGAACAAGCAACACCATGGGAAAAGCGGATCGCATGGGCGGAGTCACGGTTCCGGGCGCGCGCCCTTGAAACCGGGCATGTCGGCTTCGGGCGTAGCCAGCATCAGCTTCCTCCCGGTTTCGACGGCTTGGAGCATCGTCTGATAATCCGGGTCGGTCGTGTCGGCGAAGAGCGGCGGCATCCGGCCCTGCCGGGACTTCGTGATGCCACGGCCGCCGGCCGTCTTGCTCAGGTGCGCCGTCAATGCCGGGCTGAGGTTCGGATGAGTCAGGTTGATCCATGCGAACCGACCCGTCCAATCGGTCGTCTTCTCATATTTGCCGTGGCAACTCGCGCAACGGCGATTATAGACGCCGGAGAAATCCCGTTCAAACCAGGCGGAAAGATGGCCCGTCTCGACGTCGGTCCAGAGGTCGCGTTTGCCGGGCGAGAGCGGCCGGCTGTTCGCGTACGTGCCGTAGTAGGGAACGTTGGCATCCATCCACAAATAGATGCGCTGCCGGTCTTCGAGCGGGATCTTCTGTCCGCCGTGGTCGGAATCCACGATCTCCGTGAGCCGGCTGGCGTAACACCCGGTCCACAACGGCTGGTTCACCGCGCTCGGCGTGCGCAGCAGCCAGTAGAAATGCACCAGCGGTTTTCCCTTCGCTGCTTCCTCCGGCAACATCTCACCGGTCTCCATGTTGTGCTGGCGATACGACTGGCTGCGGCCCAGCAGGTTGTCGTAGGCCATGTTGAAGTAGCGCGTCTTGTCGCCGGTCAGGTCGCAGCCACCGGCCGGGTTACCGCCGCGGTGACACCGGACGCAGTATTTGTCGAGCACCGGCTGGACGAGGGTCGGAAAACCCACAATGCCGTCATGACCCCAGGCCGGCTTCGCCAACGCCCGCGGCGGATGGCCGGCTGCCAGCGGCGGCCGGGCATCAACCGGCCCCGAGGATTGCCGTGTTTCGTGGCACCCGATGCATCCGACATGTTCACCGGGCATCAGTTGCGCGGCGGAGGTCATGCGCTGCAATTCGCGTCCCTCCGCATCGAGCACCTGGAAATAAATTTCACGCATCGCCGGCACGCGGAAATGCGCCGAGCCATCCGCCTCCACCGGCACGGTGCTCCAGCACCGTTTTGCGTAGTAGGTGCCGTAACTCATCACCGGGGACTGATCGAAGGCGCGCGACTTCAGGTCCTCGGTCTTGCGCACCTGCTCCATCACGCGCAGGGATTTCACCCGGCCGCGCTGGATCACCGGCTCCAGCCCGCGGTAAACGTCCGCCAGCATCACCACGCCCCACGCATCCTCCGACGCGGTCTGGACTCGCGAGGGAATCGCCACCGGCACCGGCGTGGGGCGCAGCGGAATCGGAAAGTAGCACCCCATGTCCGGGTCCTCGTACAACAGCCGTTTGTTGTCGTCCGCATCGAGCAGGAAAATGCGGTAGCGATTCACCCCGCCGCCGCCGTAGGCGCACAGGAACGTCCGGTCGGTCAGCGGAAACGGATCGCGGTACGACCACTCGTGCCGGGTGTCACCGATGGATGGGAATTCCTTCGTGATGTAACTGAACCCCTTTCCCTTGGGCGCTTCCGGGCCGAAGTTGCGCTCGACAAAACCGATGGCGCCGTGCGGGAACCCGTGGTGCGGCGCGAACGTGGCCACCAGCCTGTCGCTGCGTCCCGGCAACGGCCGGGCCTCCCAGAAGGTGCCGACGTCGCGGATGGTGTTGCCAAAGTAGAGTTGATACGAGGTGCCGTCGGGGTACTGCGTCCAGAGGCTCTGGCGGAACGTAAGATCGCGATCCACGTATTCCCACCGTGTGAACAACACGCGTCCATCCGGCAGCATCTGCGGGCTGAGATCGGAGAGCGTGTTCATGCTGACGCAGCGGATGTTGCTGCCGTCGGGCGACATGACGTGCAGGTTGGAGGCCGGACCCGGCTGGCAGAGCGTGTAGCCGAACCGCCGGGTCGAGACGAACACGATGTCACCGTTCGGCGTCTCGCACGGACTGATGTCGTAGAACGGCCCGTCGGTCAATTGCTTCAGGCCGCTGCCATCCACGCCGATGCGCCAGATATGCCAGTGAGCCTCCTCCTCCCGCTGATAGGAAAAGAACAGCGTCCGCGCGTCGAAAGAGAGGTTCATGTCGTAGATGCAACCGTCCGGGTCGTCGAAAATGGTTTTCGCCGACTGACCGGGCCGCGTGGGATCGAAGATGCGGATGCTGCAACCCGGTGTGCGCGGCCGGGCCGCCCAGATGTCCTGCCCCACCGCGGGCGGCGCATTGAACGGATGCCGCGTGACCACGGCGATCGGCGGCAGCCCCTTCACAAACAGGGACGGCGGACACGGGCTGCGGGTAACCTGCGTCTCAAACGGAAAGGTCCGCGTCCGGCCGCCGGTCGTGATTTGAAAATTTCGGAACTTCGCCTCGCGCTGCCATGGACGGAAACCCACCGCGCCGGACGTCAGCGGATGGTCATTGTCTTCGTACGTGATGACGGATTGGCCACTCACCATCACTTCGAGCGACTTCGACGTCATCCGCACCGCAACGGGGAACCATTGGCCAAGGGGCACGGCGCACGGCAGGTCCTTGATCAGCTTGAAGTCCTGCCGATGCCGGCCCAACCGCAACATCTGCCGCTGCGCGTCGAGGGAGATTTCGTAGCCGTTGAACCCGTCGGCACCAACGCCCGGCTCGCTGACCTTGACGATGAGGCCGGCACTACCGCTCTTTTTTTCGGACATCAGCATGTCCACACTGACCTCGCCCTCGGCAACGACCGGCTGTTCCAGCACCAGCTTGGCTCCCGCGTCCGCACCCACCGACAGCACACCGTTCTTCATCTGCCAGCGGCCGCCGTACGCCTTGAACCCTTTCGCCAGCGGCGTCTCCTCCGCCAACTGAACGCCCTCGTCCGGGTCCGCGGGGTTGCCGGGCACGGCCCGTGCGGACGGTACGCCGGCCCATCCAAGGACGATCAACGCAATCAGGAATTCCCGTCTCATCGCTCGCGTCCGACGCTGCGCGGTGGCCCGTTATTTGGCCGCCTTCTTCTCTTCTTTCTTTTCCGGTTCTTTCGCCAGGCCGGCGTCCAGCTTCTTCTTCACCTCGGCCAGTTCCTTGCTCAACCGCTGGTTTTCCTTCTTCACCTCGAGCACTTCCTGGCGCAGGTCCTTCAGGTTGTCGGAGGGCTTGTTCACCGCGCGCAACGCGGCGATGGCCTTCTCCGCCGCCTTCTGTTGCCGCGTCTTCTTCGAGGCGGAGGCAAACGGCTGCAACAACGAAATCGCCTTCGGGTCTTCCAGCGTGCCGAGCGCGCCCAGCGCCGCGACCTGGAACCATTCGCGCTTGTGGTTGAGGTATCCCGCGAGGAACTCCCGCACGTCGTCGCGCGACTTCTCGTTCCGTGCCAGGAACGCCAGCGCGTCCAGAGCGTCGCTGAACCCGTAGCCCGAGAACGCCGCTTCGCGCCTGGCGATCGACTCGCGCAGCGGCACAATGAAGGCCGGTTCGTCCTGGGCGCGCATGGCCTCAATGGCGGCATCGGCAATCCGGTTGTGGTAGGAATCGGTGTTGAGATACCGCAACAACGCCTCGCGCACGGCGGGCTGGTGATACGGCGCCAGTCCCTTG
>CAZAAF010000154.1:0-9061 GCA_964482575.1 uncultured Verrucomicrobiota bacterium
CACGTCCACGTTCAGGTCATCAAAGCGCGCGCGGCCGCCGCCGGCCACGATCAGACCGATGGAGCATTTGCCGGTGCTCATCGGGTCCTCCGCCGCGGTAAGGCGCAACTCGCCGTCGAAGTAGCAGCCGATGCTACGGCCGTCGAGTTCGACACCGATGCGGTGCCAGCGGCCGAAGGTGGTCTTGAGGACGCAACTGGCCAGCTCCTGCGGCGCGCCGTTGCGGACGGCCAGCAGTTGCAGCCGGCTGCCGTCGGGGGTAACCATCAACACGTTGAACTGGCTGGCCGAGCGCATCCGGAACACCAGGCCCGCCGCGCCGCCGGCGACATTGAGGCGGGTCCAGAGGTGGCCCTGGTCGAGCTTGAATCCCTGCACGACGCAGAGGGAGCCGAGGGCGTTGGTGCACCCCGTGGCATCGGTGGCCAGCACGTTTGGCAGCGTCGGCGCGCTCGTGTCCGGCACCACCAGCCAGTCCGAATCGGCCGCGAGCTAGCCCGGCAGTTTGCCGACCGCGTCGCGGTCGAACGACCAGAGATAACTCTCCTCCTCCAGAGCCCCGGCCGAGGCCAGGGCGAGCAGTCCTCCCAGAATCAGGCAGGCACGTTTCATTTGGCGGTGATCACACGGGCGAGCAATTCCTCGATCGCCAGCCGGTCCGGCAGCGAGCTGGTGACGAGTTGCTGGTTGGCATCGAGCAGCCCCTCCATCGCGCGGATGAGCTGGGGGCGCGTGTAGTTGACGGCCTGTTGCAGGCTCTTGAAAACGGGGAACGGATGTTGTAGGAGCGGGTTCAGCTTCCGGTCCGCCGGCAACTCGTCGCGCACGTTCGCGGGCAGGCGGTCGAGCTGTCCCTTGATCTGCATGTAATCGCCGCCGGGCCGCAACAGCTTACGGTCCACCAGCTCGCGCAGGATGAGCAACTGCCGGACGCGGGAGGTGATGGCGAAGAGCAGGCCCATGACCTCCTCGCCCTGGAACAGCAGGCGGTCGAGCAGCCGCAACGCCTTGCCGAGATTGCGTTCGCCCACGGCATCGTTGAGGTCCCACGCGATGGCCTCGCGGGAGGCGCTGCCGACGGCGCGGACGTCCGCCGGCTCGATCATGCCGCGGTCGCCGGCGTAGGCGGCGATCTTCTCCAGCTCGGTCTCGAGCTGGCGGAGGTTGGCGCCGTTGAGTTCGATGAGCTGCGCCACCGCGGGATGGCTGACGTTCTTGCCGAGCGCGCGGGCGTGCGCGATGATGAAATCGGTGACCTTGGCCTCCCACTGCCGGTCCTTGAGGGGATCGATGGCGTCGAAGAAGGCGACCTCGCCGAGTTTGTTGCACGCCAGATAAAACGCACGGCGCTTGTCCATCTCGCCCGCGCTGATAACGAGCGTGACGCCGGCGGGCAAGCCCTTCTTCAAGACATCGGCCAGCGCGCCCGCAGCCTCGGTGACGGCGGCGGCGCCGGAGGTCTTGTCGGTGCCGAAGAAATTGGCGTCCTTGAGCCAGATGAGCTTCTCGCTGGAGAAGAAGCCGAGGGTGTTGATGGACTCCAGCACGCGATAGACGGCCTTCACGGCCTCGTCGGCCCGGGTGACCATGCCGTCCACGATCTCGACGGCGAACTCCGCACCGCCCTTCGGGGCGAGGGACTTCACGAGCCGGCGGGCGTTCTCCTTGACGAGATACTCCTCGCTGCCGCAAACCAGATAAAGGTGGGAGGCGGGTTTGTCCGGCATGGGTCAGGATTTTTCGTAGCGTTTGACGAACTCGTCGTAGCTCTTGAACCGGTCGGGATAAATCTCCAGCAGGGCCTTCTCGAGCGACTCGCCGTCGGCGAGCTTGAGCACGAGCGGCACGAAGCGGTTGCGGTCGAGCTTGGTGATGATGAAGCGCACGAGCCGCTCGCTGGTGCGGTAGAACTCGTGCACCTCCGACGGCTCCTTCGGGTACTCCGTGGCGGCGAGCAATTTCGGCAGCGGATAACCCGCCTGGCCGCCGCGCCCGCTGCCGCGGCTGCCGCCACCGATGCCCTTGAACTTGGCGTAGGCGTTGCCGCTCTCGAACTCGGCGAACCCCTCGTTGAGCCACATCGGGATGCGGCGCGGCACGAACCGGTAGAACACGCAGTGCGTCGTCTCGTGCGCGAGCGTGCCCGCGGCGAAATCGCCCTGCCCCTGCCGGCTGAGGAAGAACAGCTCGCTGCGGCTGGACACGCCCGCCGACCATTCCGGCAGCTTCGCGTCGGCCACGAACTGGCGCCACTCCTCGTCCTTCTCGAAGAGGAAGACGTGGTTCTTGCGGTCAAAACGGTCCTTGTCCACCATGAGGTCGTGCTTCACCTGCTCGTAGTAGAACTCCGCCTGCCGCGCCACCTTCTGCGCATCGATTCGTTTGTGGAAATGGATGACGAAGTGTTCCGTCTCGGCGTGATGCCACTTGGCGGGGTTCTCGCCGAGCGCGGTCTTGCCGTGGTCGAACAACTGCTTGTCGGTGATCTGGTCCCACGGTTTTTCGACGAGCTGGATGTCGGCGGGACGGCCCGCGGGCGTGGCCGGGACGGCGGGCGCGGGCTTGCCCGCGTTGAGCCGTTGCTGGAGCTGCTGGAGGGTCTGGGCCGAGACCGCGCCCGCGGCCAGCCAGCCCACCAAGCCCATGGTTAAGAATCGCGCGACCATGGGATGCATCTTAGTCGCCACCCCGCCGCGGAGCAAGCCGGCAGTGGAAACGCAAATCCACCCGACGTGACCGCTGGAGCACGGGTGTCTGCATCGTTGCGGATCAACGTCTGTCGGCGTGAACCGGCTCCGGCTTCTCATGCCGGATTTCCCATCGCATCGAGAGGACGCCCACGAGCACCAACGCCGCCTCGATGCTCAGCGACACCGGCCCCACCCGCTCGCTCAGCGATCCGAAACAGCCGCACTCCACCGACAGGCCGCGCGCCAGCGTGATCACGCCGAGCACGAAGAACGCCGCCGACAGGCCCGTCAGCACCGCCAGCGCCCCCTTCTTCCACGGTCCCACCAGCGCGAGCACGCCCGCCGCCACTTCCCACCAGGGCAGCACCACCGCAATCACCGGCACGAACAACTCCGGCGCGAGGTCGTAATCGGTGATGACCCGCGCAAACCCGAGCGGGTCCACAATCTTCACCCCGCCCGCGAACAGGAAGACCGCCGCCAGCACCAGCCGGCCGAGCAGGTTCGGCCACGAAAACGGGAAAGACGCACGGGAGGCGGCGGGAACTTCTCCCGGGTGTTGCATGCGATGTCTCTTATCGGCCATTTCTGTATCTCGAATCACGAATTGCCCGTCACGCTCACCAATCACCAATCTCAAATCTCCCATTCCCCATTCCCCTTCTCCCCGCCTCATTCCGCGGGCCAGCCTCGATCCTTCCAGACCGCCCAGCCGTCCCGGAAAATCACCACACGCTCGTAACCGGCCTCGGCCAGCTTGTCCGCAAGCTGCCGGCTGAGCGAACAGCTCTTGGTGTCGCAATACACCACCAGCTCCGCCTCCTTCGGCAGCCACGCTGCGATGGACGTGAACCGCTCGCCAAACTCGTCCGTCGGCAGGTTTTGCGCCCCGGCAATGTGCCCGCGCCCGTACAACGCCGGCGGGCGCGCATCCAGAAAGAGCGATTGTCCCGATTCGTGCTTCGCCCTCGCCTCCGCCGCCGTGATGTAGCGCGCATCGAGTTCGTGCGGCGTCAGTGCGCGGGTCACCGCCAATCCGCGGGGCGAGACCGCGTTCACCGTCAGCGCCAGCACGGTCGAGACGGCGAGCAATCCCGTTGCCTGGGAAACAACCGATTTCAGTGCGTTGTATGTCATTCCATTTTCCGGCCGGCCCCATCACACCACGGGGCCGGTCCAATTTCCAGCATCCGTCGTCTTGCGAACCGGAGTCCCGTCAGGGAGACTTCACCGCCAGGACCGGGTGACCCTCGCGATCCAACTCCAAGGGGATTTTCACGCGTGGCATTTGCGTGTACCTGTCCAACAACGCCTTGACCTTGTCATCCACCACGTTGAGGTATTCCCGCGCATCTGCGTGGTGCGGAAGCAACGTCGAGTCTTTTTTTGCCGCCTGCGCATACGCCGACTCGGTCACCTCTTTTTCGTTCACATACCACTGCTTCTCCGTGACAAGTCCCTCTTTTGAAAACCGAATCCACGGACCGTGTCGTGAACTGAAACTGGTTGTTGTAAATTCTTCTGGAAGGCATGTTGTGAGACGGCTGAGCGCGTTGTTCGGGTAAAAGGTGAGTTCCTTTCCATAAAGCCGACCATTCTTGAACCACATCATCCTGCGCAGCTCTCCAAACATCTCCATACTGAGGCCATCCGGCTGGCTGTTCTTGAATTCCCGCTCCTTCACCAACACCCCCTGATCGTCATAGATCCGGATAGTTCCCCGGCCATCCAGAATGACATTGTCCCCGATCCGTTGACCCTGTTCGTTCCAATAGCGGAAGTGGCCGTGCATGACGTCGTCTTTGTAGGGCTCCTCACTTTTGAGAATTCCGTTCTTGAACCATTTCCGCTGCACCCCATGCAGCTTCTGCATCCCGTAGCTGTTCATCCCTTTATAGAGACACCGCTCAATCAACTGCTTGCGGTAGAACACTTCCTTCCCCACGAACGTTTCCAGCGACGGCTTGCAGCCGGCCAGGAAGTAGTTGATGGAACTCTTCTCCGGATCACGCTCCGACCCCGGCCCAATCCTGACCGCATCCGGCGGGATCGCGTACTGGAGATAATCATCATCCCCCGATGCGCAGGGGCCGCTCACCGCCTCCAACCCGATGAGACCGACCAGCATCGAGCACCATCGCGTGAATGTGTTCCCTGGCATCAACCCAAACACAACCCACACCATCCATTTCATGGCAATCTCCCCTCCATATGCTTATCGAGCTGCATTTGTCAGGACAAATCCAACCAAGTGTACCAGACTTCGACAAGGCATCCCGCAACCGACCCCGGAATGACCCGGCCTGATCGTCCTCGATACCATGGATCTCAAGTAAACCGACGGGCTCAACTTACGACGGGTCAGGGTTTTACCACGACCGGCTCCAAAATGCGCGGCCAAACCGGCCACGGGAAGAGGGAGGGTGATTGCGGACGACGGGGTCACCCAACGCCGTCTGACTTGAAACAAGGCTGGCAGGAACCCGCATTCGACGCGTGGGTGAAAAATCGCTGTCGAGATACGGTGGGGTGATTGCGCTAACTGTCGCAATCACCCCGACCGGTACTACCCAAGTCCCCACTATCCTCCCTGGCGACTGGCATGTGCATCTGCCTTGAATCACTACCACGAAACCGTCATTGCACCGGACACCCCATCCGCCTCGCCGACCCCCGGTCAGACCCGGAAAGCCCGGCGGCGCCGTCAGGCGCACCAAAACCTGTTTCTTGAAAAACCGGAGAGCGGATGGTCCGCGCAGGATCCGAAAACACATGGCCGCCGCACTTGGGGGGCGGCTGCGTTGTTGTTTCTCGGTTGCCTGTTCATCACCACATCTCGAACTGACCGATGTGAATAACACAAGCGGTTTACGACCGTCTATAAGGTGAATTACCTAGGCGGGAACTAGGTAGTTTTCTGTAAGGGAATTCCCTGACACGAATGAAGCAGGGGAACGCACCTCCGCGCCCGGGATGCAGGAAAGGAAAGCCGGGCGTCGTCCGCCCGGGGCGACTCAGGGTGGCACCAACCCGGCGCGGACGGCATACCGGACCAGTTCGGCCACATTGTGAATCTTGAGTTTGTTCAGGATGTTGCCCCGGTGCACATCGGCCGTCTTGACGCTGATGGTCAGGGCCGTGGCGATTTCCTTGCTGGTTTTCCCTTCGGCGATCAGGCGGATGATTTCGCATTCCCGCGGCGTGAGGGCCGAACCATCCACAGCCTGGGATAAGTTCCCGGTCCCGGCAGGCGAGGCGGTCTCCATCACGATCGCGGACGCCTGCTGGCTGTATGCGATGGCGTGATTGGCCAGGTTCTTCACAATGGTCACCAGTTGCCGGCCGATCTCGGTCTTGAGCATGAACCCGCGAGCGCCGGCCGCCAGGGCCTCCTGGATGAGGACCTTGGACTCGTGCATGGTGAAGATCAGCACTTCGGTATCGGGCACCAGCTTGTGAATCCGCCGGGTCGCTTCCAAGCCGTCGAGTTCCGGCATGCTGATGTCCATGATGACGATGTCGGGTTTCAGGCGCCCAGCCATCACCACCGCCTCCAAGCCGGTCCGTGCCTCGCCGCAGACATGCCAGTCGGGCTGCAACTCCAGCACATTGCGCAACCCCGTCAGGGTCATGTCATGATCATCGGCCAGGAGAAATCGAAGGGGGGATGACGGCGGTTGAGCCGACGCGGGAACATCGTTGGTGCGGTGGCCTTTCGCCTGTCCGGAGGGGCGGCCGACCACCCTTCCAAGAACCCGCACCCGCCGCCGCATGTTCGTGGAATTCGCTTCACCCTTGTCCATGAATCCTGCCATCTCCTCACTGACTCGCGTCGCATCTGCCTGTCGTGGGCACTCCACCTTTCATCTTCCAGGGAACATCAACAGGTGCCCGACTCAGAACTGCCGAACCTCCATGCCTCTCTTGGCCAAGACGGTCGCCAAAGAACGAAACCATGTCAATCTTTCTCTGTGTCGGGAAAAACGGAGGGAGAACGCCGGAGCGGCGCGCCCGAGGATCCGGCCGCCGCGCGGCACCGCGTCCGGCGGCGGTCCGCGATGGGGAGGTGCGGTCGTGGACGCCGGTCAACAGCCGGCGGGTTCCGTCCGGCACTCGAAACCGGCCGTTTCCAGGATGGCCCGGGCCTCGCGCGGGCCTTCGGCCACGACCAGGGCGGAGATTTCGCCCCCGTCCTCCGAGGCGCTGAAGGCGAGCAGGCGGGCGGAAGGCTCGGCGAACGCGTCGAACAACGCGTCCACCGCACCCGGGGCGGTCCGGCGCCGGGCGACGATTTGAACGGTCCTTTGCTTGTTCATCATAACAGTGGTCCTCGTGCTGCCGGTGAAGCGAACGCGTGGACTCTCGCCGGCGCGAAAGGCAATCCCGTGGCAACCGTGTGAACAATCGGTGACGAATGCCCCGCGCCCCCGGCCGGGCGTCGCCGGCCTTCGACAGGCGATGTTCACGAATCGTGACGTGATTGCGCCTGCGGCGTCACACGCCCCGCCTAGGGTTGGCGCGTCTCCATTGCGAGAAGCATCCCGACGCCATCAAGCAATGCATCCGCGACAACCGGAATATCTCCATCACCCTGTTCCGCGACGGCCGCGCCCCGCAGGCGGCACGCGCCCCGCAGGCGGCGGTCTTCGCGGAACCGGCGGCGGCGTTTCCCCTCGACGGGGCGCAGATGAAACTGCCGTTCGCGGCGTGAGGATTTGCGAAGCGACGCGTGAACGGGTTCGGCGGCGTTCTGCGAGGTCCGGGAGTCTGCGTCATGCCCGCCGAAGGCAGAAGAGCGGTGCTTCGCCCAGCCGTCCAGAGCCTTCGGCTGCACATGGAGAAGAATTTTCTTCTGGGAAGTCTGCGCTACCGACCGCAAGCGTTGGTCAACAGGTCACGCGCCCCGCAGCGCAGGTTTCCAACCCTTGCCACGTGAAACGTGGTGAATAGCGCCGGCTTCCAGCCGGCCTGGCGCTCGCAACAGAAGGTGGTTGTCTGCATCCCGACGATCTGCGGATTGGAAATCCGCGATACAGCAGACTGGGAAGTCTGCGCTACGCCCATCGGTCGCGCCCGACCGGCAATTCGTCCCGGCTCAGGCCACGGGGGTTTCCTGATGATGGCGGATGTCGCGGGCTTCGAAGAGATAGACAATCTCCTCGGCGATGTTGGTCACGTGGTCGGCGATGCGCTCCAGGCTCTGGGCCACGCGCATGAGCTTGAGGGCGCGAACGATGGCACCGGTATTGCCCAGCATGAGTTCCGTCAGGTCGGCCTGCACCTTGCGGTTCAACTGGTCCATCGCATCGTCACGCTCGGGCATCTGGCGGGCCAGGTCGGTCTTCTGGTACACGAACGCGTCCAACGTGTCGCGGATCATGCTCTGGCAGATCTCCGCCATGCGCGGGATGTCCACCAGCGGCTTCAGCTCCGGCTCCGTGTTCAACTCCAGGGCGCGCCGCGCGATGGTGACCGCCCGGTCTCCCATCCGCTCGAGGTCGGTGGAGATTTTCATGGCCGTGGTGATCAGCCGCAGGTCGCTCGCCTTGGGCTGGCGCAGCGCGAGCAGCCGCAGGCCGAGGCTGTCGATCTCCAGCTCGAGCTTGTCCAGCAGGTCGTCGTCCCGCTCCACCTTGACGGCGGCGGCGTTGTTGCGCTCCACCAAGGCCCGGATCGCCAGCGCGACGTTCTGCTCCGTCAGCGACGACATGAGCAACAGCTTGTCCTTGAGCTGCGAAAGTTCCTGGTCGAAGTGCAGTTCCATGATCAGCCGAATCTCCCCGTAATATAGTCTTCCGTCTGTTTGTTTGCAGGATTAGTGAAGATTTTCGTGGTGCTGTCAAACTCGATCAATTTGCCCAAGTAGAAGAAGGCCGTGAAATCGCTGCACCGCGTCGCCTGCTGCATGTTGTGCGTGACGATGATGATCGTGTAGTACCGCTTCAAGTCCTGGATCAGCTCCTCGATCTTCGCCGTGGCGGTGGGGTCGAGCGCGCTGCAGGGCTCGTCCATCAACACGACGTCGGGCTCGACGGCGATGGTGCGGGCGATGCAGAGGCGCTGCTGCTGGCCGCCGGAGAGCGCGAGGGCGGAGTCGTGGAGGCGGTCCTTGACCTCCTCCCAGAGCGCGGCGCGGCGCAGGCTGGACTCGACGCGCTCGGCCAGGACGTCCTTTTTCTGGCCTCCCTGGATGCGGAGGCCGTAGGCGATGTTCTCGAAGATGGACTTGGGGAAGGGATTGGATTTCTGGAAGACCATGCCGACGCGCTTGCGGAGTTCGATGACATCCACCTCGGGGGCGCGGATGTTCATGCCGTGCATGGTGATGGTGCCCTCGATGCGCTGCTCGTCGTTGAGGTCGTTCATGCGGT
>CAZAAF010000155.1:0-8980 GCA_964482575.1 uncultured Verrucomicrobiota bacterium
GTAGAGCGGCGGCTGGGCGATGAAGACGTGGCCCTTTTCGATGAGCGCCTTCATCTGCCGGTAGAAGAACGTCAGCAGCAACGTGCGGATGTGCGAGCCGTCCACGTCGGCATCGGTCATGATGATGATGCGGTGGTAGCGCAGTTTGGTGATGTCGAACGCGCCTTCCGCCTCGCCCTCGCCGATGCCGGCGCCAATGGCGGTGATCATCGTCCGGATTTCGTCGTTGGCGAGGACCTTGTCGATGCGCGCCTTCTGAACGTTGATGATTTTGCCCTTCAGCGGCAGGATCGCCTGAAACTTGCGGTCGCGGCCCATGCGGGCGGAACCGCCGGCGGAGTCGCCCTCGACCAGGTAGAGTTCGCACAACTGCGGATCACGTTCCGAGCAGTCGGCGAGTTTGCCCGGCAAGCCGCCGCCGGTGAGCGCGCTCTTGCGCACGGCGTCGCGCGCCTTGCGTGCGGCGTCGCGGGCACGGGCGGCGGTCAGGCACTTGTCCACCACCTTGCGTGCGGTGGGCGGGTTTTCCTCGAAGAACGTCATCAGTCCCTCGTACGCCGCGCTGGAGACGATGCCCTCGATCTCGGTATTGACCAGCTTGACCTTGGTCTGCGACTCGAAGCGCGGGTTGGGCAGCCGCACGCTGACCACGGCGGTGAGACCTTCGCGCACGTCGTCCCCGGAGATGGCGGGGTCTTTTTCCTTCACCAGTTGGTTGGCTCTCGAATACTGGTTGATCGCGCGCGTCAGTGCCGTTCGGAAACCGGAAAGGTGCGTGCCGCCGTCGGTGTTGGAGATGGAATTGGCGTAGCAGAGGATGTTGTCGGCGTAGCCGTCGTTGTATTGCAGCACCACGTCCACAAACACATCGTCCTTTTGCTTGGAGATGACGACCGGCTTGGCGTGGATGAGCTCTTTGGCGCGGTTCAACTCCTTGATGAACTCGGGAATGCCGCCTTTATAGACAAGCTTCTCGGTCTTGTTGTCGCGCTCGTCGGTGAGAATGATTTCGAGACCGGGGTTCAGGAATGCCAGCTCCCTCATGCGGGCCGCGAGCGTGGTGTAGGTGAACGACGTCGTCGCATGAAAAATCTCGGCATCCGGTTTGAACGTGATCTTTGTCCCGGTGTGCTTTGATTTGCCGATGACCTCCAGCGGCGAGACCGTTTTGCCCCGCGCGAACTTCATGTGATAGACCTTGAGGTCGCGGGAGATTTCCACCTCGAACCACTCGGAGAGCGCGTTGACGCATTTTGCGCCGACACCATGAAGACCACCGGAATACTTGTAAGCGCCCTGGCCAAACTTGCCGCCCGCGTGCAGATTCGTCAGCACCAATTCAACGGCGGGCATCTTCCATTTCGGATGCATGTCCACGGGGATGCCGCGCCCGTTGTCCTGGAGGGTCATTGAACCGTCGGCGTGGACGGTCGCCTTGATCGTGTCGCAAAACCCGGCCAAGTGCTCGTCAATCGAGTTGTCCAGCACTTCCCAGACGCATTGGTGCAGGCCGTGCTCATCGGGGTCGCCGATATACATGCCGGGCCGCTTGCGGACCGCCTCCAAACCCTCCAGTTTGTCGATTTTCGAGGCGTCGTAAACCTGTGCCGCCGGTGCTGTTTTCAGTTGCTCTGATGTCTTGTCTGATGAGTCGTTGGACATGATTTCGTGAATCCGTTAATCGAGATGAGTATAAGAATATCGATGCCGTTTTGCAATTATATTCTGGAAAACGGCCAAATTGTAACTCATTGCAAACACAATGGATACGATGAGCTTTTTGGAAGTCGCAAAGTATTTTTCGTAATCCAAAAATTCCGTCAAAAAAGCAGGGTCGGACTTGACTTTTGGCGGCATGGCGACTACTTAGAAACCATCCTAAGTGATTTACTAAAGATGAGGTTCCCCGCATGAAGCTCTCAGTCAAAACCGACTATGCCTGTCGCGCTATTGCGTGGATGGCGGAACACTACGGGGACGATCAAACCGTGCATATCCAGGCACTGGCGGCGGCCCAGGGCATTCCTGAAAACTACCTCGTCCAGATCCTTACGGTCCTGCGGAGCGCCGGGTTTGTGAACAGCAAGCGCGGCAAGGACGGCGGCTATTGCCTGGCACGGCCGCCCGGACAGATTTCCTTTGGCGACGTGGTCCGCGCCGTCCAGGGACATGTGTTGGACGTGCCGAGCCTGAACGATCCCAACTGTCCCGAGGGCATGAAGGAAGTGTGGCGGAAGATCAAGCGCTCCGCGGAGCAGATCGCGGACGGCGTGACGTTCGAGGAACTGGCGACGAGCGCGGAGCAGAGCGGGGGAATGTTCTACATCTAGAGCCGCCTTCGATGGCCGCGCGTTGGAGATGCCGTTGGTTTCCAGGTCACAAGCTCGCGCACGTGGCCAGCCAGAGGATGAGGCAGATTAGCGCCAGCCAGACCGGGTGAACCATCAGGTCCGCCTCGTGCAACCACCGGGGATTGTGAAGCACGCTTTTCACCACGCCAAGTTACGCCCCTCGCACCGGTTGTCAAAGAGCGTCCCGCCTGCGGGATGTCGCGCGCCGCGATCCGGTTGCCGCGTCACGGCGTGACGCGATTCCCGGTGGACGATGTCGCGTCACGGCGTGACGCGGCTACTTACGCCTACGCGTTCTTGGCGGCCAGCGCCGCCTTGGCGAGCCCGAGGCCGAACTCCACCATCGGGCCGATGGCGCGATCGCAGTCGCCGAGCACATCGTCGAGCGCGTTGACGAAACAGCGGGCGTCCTCCTCCGTGCTCATCAGCGACGGCAGGATCTTGATGATGTCGTGATTGTGCGCGGCGGTCTGTTCCAGGACGCGGTGCTTCTTCAAGAGATTGCTGACGATGATCTGCGGCATCATGGACTTGTCGGCCGCGTGAATCGTCTTCCACGCCATCCTGGCCTGGAACCCGCGCGGCTCCTGGAACTCGATGCCGATCATCAGGCCCAGCCCGCGGACCTCCTTGACCATGTCGTGCTTTTCCTTGAGCTTGTTCAGCTCGGCGAAGAGGAACTTCGACAGGTTCGCGCCGCGCTCCACGAGGTTCTCCTCGTCGAACACGCGCAACGTCGCGAGGCCCGCGGCCATGGCGAGGTTGTTGCGGCCGAAGGTCGTCGAGTGCACCACGCAGCGGTCGAGCCGCGAGAAGACCTTCTGGTAGATGTCACGCCGGGTGACGAACGCGCCGCAGGGCACGTACCCGCCGCTGAGCGCCTTGGCCAGCGTGATGATATCCGGCTCCAGGTTCGAGTGCTGGAAGCCGAACATCTTGCCGGTGCGCCCGAAGCCGGTCTGGACCTCGTCGCTGATGAGCAGCGTGCCGTACTGGCGGCAGAGCGCCTGCGCCTTCTGCAGGAACTCGGAGGTCGGCACATCCATCACCTTCCCCTGGCAGGGCTCGAAGATGAACGCCGCCACGTCGCGCTTGGACAGATGCCGCTCCAGCGCGTCGATGTCGTTCATCTGGATCCGCTCGCAGCCGGGCAGGAGCGGCTCGAAGCCCTCGCGGAAACTGTCCGCGCCGTTCACGCTGAGCGAGCCGAGCGTGAGGCCGTGGAACGCGTTTTCGAAATAGACGATCCGCGGCCGGCCGGTGGCGCCCTTGGCGAACTTCAGCGCGCCTTCCACCGCCTCCGTGCCGCTGTTGCAGAAGAAGACCGCGTTCAGGTGCGGCGGGCAGTGCTTCACCAGCTCCTCCGCCAGCGCGCCGCTGAGGAACGCGCAGTCGAGCTGCACCATGTTCGGCAGGTCCATGTCGAGCACGTCGCGGATGGCCTGCTGCACGGCGGGATGATTCCGCCCGATGTTGAACACGCCGTAGCCGCTGAGGTAGTCGAGATACCGGTTGCCTTCCTTGTCCCAGAGGTACTGGCCCTGGGCCTTGGCATACACCTTGTCGAACCCGACCGTGCGCAAGACCTTCACCAGCGTCGAGTTGACGTAGCGCTCGTGCAGGTTGTAGTTCTCGCCCAACCGTTCACTGACCAGCTTCTTGATGTCTAATGGCATAATGACTCCGGGAAAAAATCGGTAGCAGACTTTGCCGCTTTTTGGAGGTCAAAACAAGTTGGAAAACGCGATACCCTGACGAAGCCGGCTGGATTCGGCAGATGAGTAGCCACAGATGGACACAGATGCACACGGATGAGGAGCCCAGCCGATCGGTGTTTATCTGCGTTCATGGGTGGTTTCATTGTCTGGTGCCCGCTAAACACGCGAACCGCGCGAAAGGGGGGGGGCATCGTTGCCGTCTTGTCCCATCTGCGGCTGCCTCCCTTTTCCAATCCGTGTAATCCGTGCAATCCGTGGATACATCGTCGGTTTTCCTGTCTTACCTTGATTTACCTTGATTGGGGTTGATTTGGCTTGATTGAGGGTTCTTTTGAGTTGATTGAGGGTTGATCGAGGGTTCCTTTGGGTTGATTCAACCTGAAACAACCAGGGGGCGGGATTGATGCCACGGCATGCACGAAAGCGGGGAGGAGGGGGGAAGCCACAGATGGACACAGATGCACACGGATGGGGAGCCCAGCCGATCGGTGTTTATCGGTGTTCATCTGTGGTTTCATTGTCTTTGGCGCGCATGACACGAAACCCACCCCGGGATCGCCTCCCTTGCTCTCAACGTCCCTTGGCCGCCGGCGGTTCGCAATCATCAGCGGCCACTATACCATAAATCTCTTACATTGTAAAGTGAAATAATCTACACCCGGGCCGGGCCCGCCGGCGCGGTCAGGGGAGAACCGCGGGCCCGTCGGTTGTGTTTTTCAGCCGTTGGAGACTGCCGGGACGCCTTGTCCTACTTCTTCGCGTGGCCGAGGCGGAAGGCTTCGGTGGTGACGTAGTACTTGGCGATCATGTTGGGGACCTCCCACGCGGGCATCCTGCCCTCGGCGAAGAACCGCAGGTATTTCTCCGCCACTTGCGCGAAGTGGGCTTCGTGGCCGACATGGTATTTTTCGGGAATGATGATCTGCCAGCATCCGCCGTAATCAAAACGGACCTTATCCAGCAGCATGTGGTCGGTCATGTTGATCAACAGACTCCCATCAACTCTCTTCACGTCCACACCGGCCCACTTGGCCGCGATCTTCTCGACGGCGGCGCGGAGGGTCTTTTCAAACTCGTCCTTGGATGCGCCGGACTTGTTATCGACGTAGAGGGCGACCTTGTAGTTCTGCTCCTTGCCCTGCTTGATGAGGACGTTGGCCTTGCTGCCGCGGACGATCTGGTAATGGGTGTCGCCGGTTCCCGGTGGCGCCTGGAATCCCCAGAGCGCGGCGACCTTGGCGTGGACGCCCCTGGCGGCCCAGAGCACCTCGCCGTTCTGGAAGACGTTCAACGCGCCGTCGGGGCCGACGTCGGCCTTCAGGTAGTCGGGGAACGCGTCGAGGCCGGTGGACTTCTTGAACTGCGCGGGCGTCATCTTGGTCGGCCAGCGTTTCGCGGCGAGGACCTTGATGTCTTTCTTCCAATCGAGCGTCTGTTCGGGGAAGCACTGCCATTGGACGAGGTCCACGAGGTGCGTGCCGACGTCGGGGATGGCCTCGCCCTGCTGGCGGGTGTCGTAGAACCACGGCGGCCGGGTGAGCGGCTTGCCGGCGACTTCCTTGTAGAAGTAGTGGACGCTCTCCATCTCGAGGGCGGGTTTCCCGGGCGTGCCTTTCTCCAGCGTGCCGAAGACGGTGGGGGCGTTGACCAGCTCGCGCATGAGGATGGCGGTGATCTCGTACCGCTCGGTCATGATGTCATAGAGCACGACCTTCTTTTGGGCGGCGCGCTCGAAGGCCTTGCGCAACTGGGGGAACGCCTGGGGGGTGATGGCCATCGGCTTGTCGGCGAAGACGTTGAAGCCGGCGTCGAGGGTTTTGGAGATGTAGTCGGTCTTCTTGCGGTTGTTGCCGGAGATGACGACGATGTTGCCGGCGCGCTCCTTGATCATGCGCTCGAGGAAATCCGGCCCGGTATAGACCTTCTCCTGCCAGTGGGTGGGGTTCTCGGCGCGGGTGTTGAAGCCCTCGATGCGCTTCAGGTGGAGGCCGACGTCCGGGCCTTCGGGCGCATAGACGTGGACGACCGGGTTCACCTGCGGGTACATGAACTTCTGGACCAGCGCGGCGTGGAAATGGCCCGGGTCGAGCGTGATCCAGCGCAGCTCGGTGTCCGCGGCGGAGGCGGTGATGGTTCCCAGGGCAAGGACGGTGACAAGGGCGAGTGTGGTTTTCATCAGGCGTTCTTTTTCAGGAAGGACATGGCGCCGTAGGGGGCGCGTTCGGCGCGGGAGAGCAGGGCGTTGGCGGCGTCATCGCCGACGAACTTCTCCGCCTGCGGGTCCCACGTGAGTTTGCGGCCGAGCTTCATCGCGATCCAGCCGACGATGCACGCGCTGTTGGAGCGGTGCGCCTGCTCGGGCGTCGTGGCGCCCGGCTTGCGGGTGATCATGCTGTTGACCCAGTCGAGGTGATGGTCGCCGTTGCCCTTGGCGTCCTTCGGGCTGGCGTGGAGATGAATCTCGCTCTTGCCGAGCGGGGTCTTGAAGATGTCCGGGTTGCTGGCGTCGAGCGACTTGGTCTTCGATTTTTTCGAGACCGGGTCGCTGGCGGTGACGCGCTCGGGGCCGCGGGTGACGAAGATCCAGCCGTCGGAGCCCTCGAAGCGGACGCCGTTCGGGAAGGTGTTGTCGATGATGACCGTGGCGCCGTTGGCGTACTGCATTTCGATGTGGTAGGCGCCGTGGACGTTCCAGAGGCCTTCCTTGGGGAATTCCGCCTTGCCCTCGATGGAGACCGGGCCGGTCATCTCGGTGCCCATGCCCCAGTGGGCGATGTCCACGTGGTGCGCGCCCCAGCCGGTGATCATGCCGAGACAATAGGAATCGATGCGCAGCCAGCCGGGGCGGTCGCCGTAGCGCTTCTTGGGGTCCGCGTTTTGCGAATGGACGCGGTCCTCGTTGTAGGGGGCGAGCGGCGTGGGGCCGAGCCACATGTCGTAATTGAGGTTGGCGGGCACGGGCATCTCGTTCGTCTTGCCGCCGCTGGGATCAATGGGCAGGCCGATCTTCACGGTCTGGAGCTTGCCGATGCGGCCGTTGCGCGCCATTTCGCAGGCGGTGCGGAAGTTGGCGGCGGAGCGCTGCTGGCTGCCGATCTGGAACGCGCGCTTGTGCTTGCGGACGAGGTCGCTGACGGCGCGGCCCTCGACGAGCGTCATGGTGAGCGGCTTCTGGACGTAGATGTCCTTGCCGGCGAGCACGGCCTCGATGACCGGCTGGGCGTGCCAGTGGTCGGGCAGGCTGATGGCGACGGCGTCGATGTCCTTGCGCTGCAGCGCCTCGCGGTAATCGCCGTAGGTGGCGACATCCAGGGTGATGTTCTTCTTGGCGTAGGTCTCCTCGACGACCTTCTTGGCGTCGGCGACGCGGATGGAATCGAGGTCGCACACGGCGATCATGCGGGCGGCGTTCTGCTTCAGGATGCCGGGCATGTCCATGCTGCGGCCGATGCGGCCGCAACCGATCTGGAGGATGTTGATCTTCTTGCTCGGGGCGTCGGCGCCGAGGACGCGCGCGGGGATGAGATTGGGGAACGCCAGCGCGCCCGCGCCGGCCAGCGAGGTTTTCAGGAACTCACGACGGGATGTGTGCATGATCAGGTCTCCGGATGTTGCGGTTTACTTCTTGTCGCCCATGGCCCACTGGATGCCACCGAGGATATGCTTCATGAAAACGGGGTCGGCGTAGGCCTCCTTCTTGTGGCCCAGCGCGGTGAACCAGCAGCGCCCGCCCTCGAACTCGTGGCACCACGCCAGCGGCCGCGTCTTCTCGTCCTGCGGCTTGCGCTGGTCGTCGAGCTTCGTCAGGTCGCCCTCCATCAGGACGTGCAGGTCCTTCGGCATCTCCTTCAGGAAATAAAACTCGTCCGGCCAGACCCATGTCTCCTCCAGGTGCGCCGTCGAGGGATGCTTGCGGTCCACGACGTGGATGGTGATGGGCTGGAACTTGGGATGATAGACGAACGTCCCGCCGATCAACTGCCAGAACCAGGGCCAGTCGCGCATCATGGCGCAGGAGGAATGGATGCCGGCGATGCCGCCGCCGTTGTGGACGTAGGTTTGGAGCGCCTTCCGCTGCTCCTCGGTGTCGAGCGCCTCGTTGTTGGCGTTGGAGAGCACGAGTGCCTTGTACTTCTTCAGGTTGTCGTCGGTGAAGACCTTCGGGTCGTCCGACACATCCACCGCGAAGCCGTTCTCCGCGCCGAGCTTTTGGATGGCCTCGACGCTGGCGGCGATGTTGTCGTGGACGAAGCCTTTTTTGCCCTGGAGCGTGAGGCCGTTGCGTGTGTACACCAGCACGCGTTTGTCCTCCGCGCCCTGGGCCGGGGTGCCGCAGGATGGATGGAACATGGCAAGGAGGGTCAACAGGAGACAGGGCACTGCAATGGTTGTTTTCATGGCATTTTGGGCGGCCGGGTCTTCGCATCCCGCGCTCCCGGCAATCGTGGGGCCAGAGTATTCAAAAAACCGTTCTCTTTGTCAAAGCCTAGTCACGGGTCCGCGATGATACTGATGGGTACCGGGCGGGCCGGGTGGAACGGGCTTCCAAGCCCGTTCATGTTCGGAACCGGCGCGCGGGGAGTTTCCAGGGAGCGGCGACTTCCAGGTCGCCGTTTGGTGAGACGTTTCGGAGCGGTGATTTGGAAGTTGGTGATTCGGATGGGGCGGGCGACTTGGGTGGTCTCGGAACCGGCGGCCTAGCCGGGACGATTCGGGCAGCGCCCGTTGAGGAGGCTGAGGGAAGCAAGGACACCCTCATGGGCAACGAGCCGCTGCCCGAATCCAAATCCCTGCGGTCATCCGAAGTTGATCCACCAGAGCGAGGTCATGGTATTGGCGACCGCTTCCTCCGCGGCGATGGAGAACAGCGTCACGCCGGCGGACTGGGCGAGCTTCCGCAGCATGCCGATC